>CABPXX010000012.1 GCA_902461475.1 uncultured Eubacteriales bacterium
TGGGCGGCGATGTCCTCCAGGGTGATACCGCCGATGCGGCTGATGGTACCGGTAAAGTAGGTGTCGATGACTTCACGGCTGATGCCGATGCACTCAAAAATCTGGCTCCCCTGGTAGGACTGGATGGTGGAGATGCCCATCTTAGAGGCGATCTTCACGATGCCCTGGAGGATGGCGTGGTCGTAGTCCTCCACGGCGGCGTAGTAGTCCTTATGCAGCAGACCGTCCTGCACCAGCTGAGCCACCGTGGCGTGGGCCAGGTAGGGGTTGACGGCGCAGGCGCCGTAGCCCAGTAGACAGGCAAAGTGGTGCACCTCCCGGGGCTCCCCGGACTCCAGAATCAGGGACATGGCCGTGCACTTCTTGGTCTTCACCAGGTACTTGTGCACCGCCGACACCGCCAACAGGGACGGAATGGCCACGTGGTTTTCGTCCACCCCACGGTCGGAGAGGATGAGGATGGTGGCTCCCTTGCGGTAGGCCTTGTCCACCTGGACAAACAGCTGCTCCAGCACCCGGTCCATGGGGGGATTTTTATAATAGAGGATGGAGACCGTGGCCACCTGAAAGCCAGGGCGGTTCATGGTCTTGATCTCCAACAGGTCCAGGTCGTTCAAAATGGGGTTGTTGATTTTCAGCACCCGGCAGTTCTCGGGCTGCTCCTGGAGCAGATTTCCGTTTTTTCCGGCGTAGACGGTGGTGGAGGTGACGATCTTCTCCCGCACCGAGTCGATGGGCGGGTTGGTCACCTGGGCGAACATCTGCTTAAAGTAGTGGAACAGGGGCTGATACTGGTGGGAGAGCACCGCCAGAGGGGTGTCCACACCCATGGCCCCAATGGGCTCACTGCCATTGAGGGCCATGGCGCACACGCTGTTGCGGTACTCCTCATAGGTGTAGCCGAAGGCCATTTGCAGCCGGGCGCAGTACTCCCGGCTCAGAGGGGGCACCGGCTGGTTGGGCACCTTCAAGTCGTGGAGCTCCACCAGGTTGCTGTCCAGCCACTCCCCGTAGGGCTCCTTCCCGGCGTACCGCTCCTTGATCTCCTGGTCGGAGTACACCCGGCCCTGCACGGTATCCACCAGCAACATCTTCCCGGGGTGTAGCCGCTCCTTGGTGACGATCTGGTCTTCCGGGATGGGGAGCACACCCACCTCCGAGGAGAGGATGAGCCGCCCATCGCTGGTGATATAGTAGCGGGAGGGGCGCAGGCCGTTGCGGTCCAGCACCACCCCCATCATATCGCCGTCCGAGAAAAGAATGGAGGCGGGGCCGTCCCAGGGCTCCATCATGGTGGCGTAGTACTGGTAGAAGTCCCGGAGGGGCTGGGAGATGGTGTCGTTGTGACTCCAGGGCTCGGGGATGGCTACCATTACCGCCAGCGGCAACTCCATGCCGCTCATGACCAGAAACTCCAGGGTGTTGTCCAGCATAGCCGAGTCGGAGCCGTCGGCGTGGATCACCGGAAGCACCTTGGTCAAGTCATCTTCTGAGAAGGCGGGGGTGGACATGGTCTCCTCCCGGGCCTGCATCTTGTCGGCGTTGCCCCGGATGGCGTTGATCTCCCCGTTGTGGACGATGAAGCGGTTGGGGTGGGCCCGCTCCCAGCTGGGGTTGGTGTTGGTGGAGAATCGGGAGTGCACCAGGGCGATGGCCGAGTCGAAGTCCTCATCCTGCAAATCCAAAAAGAAGGTGCGCAGCTGCCCCACCAGGAACATCCCCTTATAGACCATGGTGCGGCTGGACAGAGAGGGCACATAGGTGTTATCATTGCTCTGCTCAAAGACCCGGCGCACCATGTACAGCTTCCGGTCAAAGGCCAGACCCGCCGGGATGTCCTGGGGCTTTTTCACAAAGCCCTGGTAGATGGCAGGCATACACGCCAGGGCCTTCTCTCCCAGCACCTGGGGAGCGGTGGGCACTGGACGCCAGCCCAAAAACTCCAGCCCCTCCTTAGCCACAATGACCTCGAACATCTTCATGGCCCGGATGCGCTTTAGTTCGTCCTGGGGAAAGAAGAACATGCCAACGCCGTATTCCCGCTCCCCGCCCAGAGCAATGCCCAATTGGGCACATACTTTGGTGAAAAAGCGGTGGCTGATCTGAACCAGAATGCCCACGCCGTCCCCGGTCTTCCCCTGGGCATCTTTTCCGGCCCGGTGTTCCAGGTTTTCCACAATGTGCAGGGCATCTGCCACAATTTGATGGGTTTTCCGGCCGTGGATGTCCACAACGGCCCCGATGCCGCAGTTGTCATGCTCCAGCTGTGGGCAGTATAGGGTTTGCATGGATGGCTTTGTCATAGTGACTCCCCCTTTGGAATATCTGTAAAACGAACACAAGGGCGCCAAAGAACCCTCAGACCACCTTGCCCGTGGGATTCCTTGACACCCTTGTCAAACTCCTATTGGTAAATACATCCGTGCGCTGTGCACGGACTATTTATTTCGTTAAAGTATACGACACACCCTCCAGGTTGTCAACCCCTTAGAACACAAATGGCAGTTTTCACAAGTTTCTGCCAGAAACAGCCACTTTACTTTGCAGCATTTTCACACTTGACTTTGGCGAAAACGGGGCGTATCATAGGCCCATCCAACGGACAACGACGTCATGGAGCTTAGTTCTATGACGTCGCTGTCCGTTTTTATTTTCTGAAGAGGATGGATGAACATGACGAACGTGCCCAGCTATTTTGGAAGTCAGGTATTTGACCAGCGTGTGATGAAGGCCCGCCTTCCTCAAGATATTTACCGTTCCCTGCGCTGTACCATGGAGGAGGGAACGCCCCTGGACCTGCCCGTGGCCAATGTAGTGGCCGCCGCCATGCGGGACTGGGCGGTGGAGCAGGGTGCCACACACTTCACTCACTGGTTCCAGCCTATGACCGGCGTCACCGCCGAAAAGCACGACAGCTTCATCTCCCCCGCCCCCGATGGCGGCGTGACTATGGAGTTCTCCGGCAAGGAGCTGATCCGGGGGGAGCCCGACGCCTCCTCCTTCCCGTCCGGCGGGCTGCGGGCCACCTTTGAGGCCCGGGGTTACACCGCCTGGGCCCCCACCTCCTACGCCTTCATCAAGGGCAATACCCTGTGCATTCCCACCGCCTTCTGTTCCTACGGCGGCGAGGCACTGGACAAGAAAACCCCGCTGCTGCGCTCCATGGAGGCCCTGAACCGCCAGGCTCTGCGGGTGCTCCATCTGCTAGGGGACACCGATGTGAAGTCGGTGCGCATCTCGGTGGGACCGGAACAGGAGTATTTCCTGGTGGACCGAAAGCTGTACGACCAGCGCCCCGACCTCATCTACACGGGACGCACTCTCTTCGGTGCCCGCTCCCCCAAGGGCCAGGAGCTCAATGACCACTACTTCGGCAACATCAAGGAGCGGGTGGCCGCCTATATGGAGGAGCTCAACGAAGAGCTGTGGAAGCTGGGCATTCTGGCCAAGACCCAGCACAACGAGGTGGCCCCCACGCAGCACGAGCTGGCCCCCATCTACACCACCACCAACATCGCCACCGACCACAACCAGCTGACCATGGAAATCATGCAGAAGGTAGCCGCCAAGCACGGCCTGGTGTGTCTGCTCCATGAGAAGCCCTTCGCCGGGGGCAACGGCTCGGGCAAGCACAACAACTGGTCCATGGCCACCAACACTGGAGTGAACCTCCTCTCCCCCGGCGCCAAGCCCCACGAGAACACCCGGTTCCTCCTCTTCCTGTGCGCTGTCATCCAGGCGGTGGACGACTACCGTGCTTGGCCCGCGGCCGGGCCCCCCACGAAGCGCCCCCCGCCGTGGTGTCCATCTTCCTGGGGGATGAGCTGTCCGGCATTCTCAAGTCCATGGAGGAGGGCAGCCAGTACACCGCCCCCCAGACCGAGCGCGTGAAACTGGGGGTCCACGCCCTGCCCCCGCTTCCCCGGGACACCACCGACCGCAACCGCACCTCCCCCTTCGCCTTCACAGGCAACAAGTTTGAGTTCCGTATGTTGGGCTCCTCCAACTCCATCGCCTGCACCAACATGATGCTCAACGCCGCTGTGGCGGAGTCCCTGCGCCAGTACGCCGACCGCCTGGAACAGGCCCAGGATCGGGTGGCGGAAATCCACCACATTCTCCGGGACGTCATCCGCCAGCACAAGCGCATCCTCTTTGACGGCAACGGCTACGACGAGAGCTGGATTGACGAGGCCAAGTCCCGTGGACTTCTCAACCTGCCCACCACCGCCGACTGCATGCCCTACCTGCTCCACGAGAAAAACGTGGAGATGCTCACCCGCCACGGGGTGTTCTCCGTGCCCGAGCTCCACTCCCGCTGTGAGATCATGCTGGACAACTACTGCAAGACCGTGGAGATTGAGGCCAACACTATGATCGACATGGCCCGCCAGGATATTCTCCCCGCGGTCCAGAACTACGCCACCCACGTGGCCCAGGGCATCGCTGCCAAGCGCAGCGTGGCGGACACTCTGCCCTGCACCCACGAGACCAAGCTGCTGGAACAGCTGAGCACCCTCACCGACCAGATCGCCCAGGGCATGGAGGCCCTGGAGGTGGTGACGGACCGCGTAGAGCAGATGGCGGATGTCACTGCCACCTCGGAGGCGGTGCGGGACGAGATGCTCCCCGCCATGGCCCAGCTGCGCCAGGCGGTGGACCAGGCCGAGACCATCACCGCCAGTTCCTTCTGGCCCTACCCCTCCTACGGACAGCTGCTGTTCGGGGTTCGGTAATTACAACACCTATTTGAATATACATGCCTGTGCCCATACCTCCACCGGGGTATGGGCACAGGCGCACAAGGAGGCATCAACATGTGTTCCATTATGGGATATTGCACCCCAAACGCTGACGTGACAGCATTTACCCAAGGCTTCTACAAAACCAAGTCCCGTGGCCCGGACAACTCCCGCATTGTGGACACCGGAATGGGGCTGCTGGGCTTTCACCGCCTGGCCATTATGGGGCTACAGCCCCAGGGAATGCAGCCCTTCGTTCTCCACGGCTGCTATGGGGTATGCAACGGAGAGCTATACGGCTTTGAGGCCATACGGGAACAACTCAAGGACAAATACACCTTTCAGAGCCAGTCCGACTGTGAGATTCTCCTCCCTCTCTATTTAGAGCACGGGGTGGACCTGTTCGCCCAGCTGGATGCGGAGTTTGCCTGCATCATTCTGGACCCCCAGGGCGGCCACGTGATCGCAGCCCGGGACCCTCTGGGCATTCGTCCCCTATACTACGGCTACGACCAGGCCGGGGCCATTCTCTTTGCCAGCGAGCCCAAAAACCTGGTGGGATTGGTGGGGCGCATTCTCCCCTTCCCTCCTGGCCACTACTATCTGGATGGACAGTTTGTGTGCTATGCGGACATGACCTGCGTGGACCAGCTGGTGGAGGGAGACCTGGACACCATCTGCACCAACATCCGGGAGAAGCTGGTGGCCGGGAGTCAAAAACGCCTGGTGTCCGATGCCCCGGTAGGCTTTCTCCTCAGCGGCGGGCTGGACTCCTCTCTGGTGTGCGCGGTAGCCGCCAAGGCGTCCTCCACTCCCATCCGCACCTTTGCCATCGGCATGGACCGGGATGCCATCGACCTGAAATACTCCCGGGAGGTGGCCGACTACATCGGCAGCGACCACACCGAGATCATCATCACCCGGCAGGATGTGCTCACCGCTCTGGAGCCGGTAGTGGAGTTGCTGGCCACCTATGACATCACCACCATCCGGGCCAGCATTGGCATGTATCTGCTGTGCAAGGCCATCCATGAACGCACGGATATTCGGGTGCTCCTCACCGGGGAGATCTCCGACGAGCTGTTCGGCTACAAGTACACCGACTTTGCTCCCTCCCCCCAGGCCTTCCAGGAGGAGGCCGCCAAGCGGATTCGGGAACTCCACATGTACGATGTGTTGCGGGCGGATCGGTGCATCTCCGTGAACTCCCTGGAGGCCCGGGTGCCCTTTGGTGACCTGGACTTTGTGCGCTATGTCATGGCCATTGACCCACGTCTGAAGTGCAACACCTATGGCAAGGGAAAATACTTGCTCCGCCGTGCCTTTGAAGGGGATTGGCTGCCTCTGCACATTCTCTACCGAGAGAAGGCGGCCTTCTCCGACGCTGTGGGCCACTCCATGGTGGACGACCTGAAAGCCTATGCAGAGACCTGCTACACCGACCAAGAATTCCAGGCTCGGCGCAAGATCTACACCCACGCCCAGCCCTTCACCAAGGAGTCTCTGCTCTACCGGGAACTGTTTGAAGCCCACTATCCCGGCCAGAGCCAGATGGTGACCGACTTCTGGATGCCCAACAAGACTTGGCCAGGGTGCAACGTGGACGACCCCTCTGCCCGGGTACTGTCCAACTACGGAAACAGCGGGCTATAACCTATAAACGGGAGCGGCGTGCCATCGCCGTTCCCGTTTAGTGCTCCCATCCCCTGGAAATACTGAGAACGTACCTCCGTCCATCCTGGGCAAAGGGAAATTCATCCTTGACTTTCTCCCACCCCCATGATAGAATTGACGGCAGTTGAAAAGGGAGTAGTTTGAAGCTATGCCGTCAACACCTCGGTCAGCGTGCTGGCCTGGCGGTATGCACCCTGTGTGGTAACAAGACTTTTCGACAACTGTCGTTTTGCGGGCAGTTGGCGGGGGGTCTTTTTTATTTTGCCTCTCCGCCCCCAACTCAACACATGGAAGGAAGGAATACCAATGACAGACGCCTACTACAAACAAACCTCGCAGCAGGCCCTGGAGACTCAGATAACCAGTGCCAACGGACTGTCTGGCCAGGAAGCCCAAGCCCGGGCCCAGCAGTTCGGTCCCAACCAGCTGGCTGAGGGCGAGAAAAAGAGTGTGCTCCAGGTCTTTGCCGAGCAGTTCAAAGACCTACTGGTGATCATCCTCATCATCGCCGCCCTCATCTCCGCCGCCTCCGGCAATCTGGAGAGCACCATCGTCATCATCGCCGTGCTCATTCTCAACGCCATTTTGGGTACCGTGCAGTACTTCAAGGCGGAAAAATCCCTGGAGAGCCTGAAAGCCATGTCCTCCCCCACAGCGAAAGTGCTACGGGACGGCAAACGCATGGAGATCCCCTCCACCCAGATCGTCCCCGGCGACATCGTGCTGCTGGAGTCCGGCGACATGGTGGTGGCCGACGGCCGAATTCTGGAAAACTACTCCCTCAAGGTCAATGAGAGCTCCCTCACCGGTGAGAGCGAGGGCGTAGACAAGACCGCCGACGTCATCCACGCCGATCAGGTGGCCCTGGGTGACCAGAAAAACATGGTCTTCTCCGGTTCCCTGGTCACCTATGGCCGTGCCACCGTGCTGGTCACCGCCACCGGCATGAACACCGAGCTTGGTAAGATCGCCACCTTGATGAACCAGACCCAGCAGCGCAAGACCCCCCTCCAGGAGAGCCTGGACAACTTCAGCGCCAAGCTGGCCATCGTCATCATGGTCATCTGCGCCATCGTCTTTGGCCTATCCGTGTTCCGCAGCAACATGGAGATTCTGGACGCTCTGATGTTTGCCGTGGCTCTGGCCGTGGCCGCCATCCCCGAGGCCCTATCCTCCATCGTCACCATCGTGCTGGCCATGGGCACCCAGAAGATGGCCAAGCAAAACGCCATCATGAAGGACCTAAAGGCCGTGGAAAGCTTGGGCTGCGTGTCCGTCATCTGCTCGGATAAGACCGGCACCCTGACCCAGAACAAGATGACGCCCCAAAAGGTGTACGCCGACGGCGCTCTGGTGGAAGGCAAGGACTTGAACCTGGCCAACCACGTCCAGCGCCTGCTTCTGAAGGCCGCTCTGCTGGCCAGTGACGCCACCCATGAGGAGGAGACCGGCACCTCCATCGGCGACCCCACCGAGGTGGCCCTGGTGATGCTGGGCGAACACTTCGGCGTAGAAGAAGAGACTTACCGTGTCCAGCACCCCCGTCTGGGCGAGCTGGCCTTTGACTCCGACCGCAAGCTCATGAGCACCCTCCACGACATTGACGGCGTACCCACTCTCTTCACCAAGGGCGCCATGGACGTGCTTCTGGACCGCTCCAAGTGGCTGCTCACCAGCGAGGGCCGGGTGCCTCTGACCCAGGAGATGAAAGAGGAGATTGGCCGCGTCAACACCCAGTTGTCCACCGAGGGCCTGCGCGTACTGGCCTTCGCCTACCGGGAGCTGGACGCCATTCGTCCCCTGTCCCTGGACGATGAGCAGGAATTCACCTTCCTGGGCCTCATCTCCATGATCGACCCGCCCCGCCCCGAGGCCATTCAGGCCGTGGCAGACGCCAAGCAGGGCGGCATTCGCACCATCATGATCACCGGTGACCACAAGATCACCGCCACCGCCATCGCCAAGCAGCTGGGTATCTTCCAGGAGGGCGATCAGGCCCTGTCCGGCGTGGAGCTGGACAACATGACCGACGAGCAGCTGGACGCCTGTCTGGCCTCCGTCTCCGTCTACGCCCGTGTGTCCCCGGAGCACAAGATCCGCATCGTCAACGCCTGGCAGCGCCGGGGCAACATCGTGTCCATGACCGGTGACGGCGTCAACGATGCCCCCGCCCTGAAAAAGGCCGACATCGGCGTGGCCATGGGTATCACCGGCACCGAGGTGTCCAAGGACGCCGCCTCCATGATTCTGGCCGACGACAACTTTGCCACCATCGTCAAGGCGGTGGTCAATGGCCGCAGCGTGTACGCCAACATCAAAAACGCCATTCAGTTCCTGCTCTCCGGCAACACCGCTGGTATCTTCTGCGTGGTGTACGCCTCCCTGATGGCCCTGCCCGCTCCCTTTGAGGCGGTGCATTTGCTGTTTATCAATCTGCTCACCGACTCCCTGCCCGCCATCGCCATCGGCATGGAGCCCGCCCGCCGTGGGCTGCTCAATCAGAAACCCCGTGACCCCAAGGAGCCCATTCTCACCCGGCCTCTGCTGGCCCGTATCGGCATCCAGGGTCTGCTCATCGCCATTGTCACCATGATTGCCTTCTATCTGGGCTATCAGACTGGCGACGCCGCTCTGGCTACCACCATGGCCTTCTCCACTCTTACTCTGGCCCGCCTGTTCCACGGCTTCAACTGCCGAGGCGCCGAGTCTATCTTCCGGCTGAAGTTCTCCAGCAACAAGGCCTCCATCTGGGCGTTCCTGGCTGGTGTGGTGCTGCTGATGCTGGTGCTCTTCGTCCCCGGTCTCAACTCCCTGTTTATGGTCTCCCCAGCCTTTGGGGTGGCCAACCTGGGCGAGATCGTGGGCCTGGCCCTCATCCCCACCATCGTGATCCAGATCGCCAAGGTGATTCTGGAGCGCAAGTAATCCCATAAGCAAAAAGAGACTCCATGTTCCAATTGGAACACGGAGTCTCTTTTTGTCTCTGGAAGATTATAGAGCGTACTGGGAGATCACAGAACAGATACGGGCCACATCCGCTCCAGCTGTGAACTCAAACCGGACCCGGCCCAGGCTGCTAAACCACAGCTCCAGCTCACTGTCCAGGTCAAACACCCCGGAGGTCTCCACAGAAAAGGCCTGTATCCGCTTATAGGGCAGAGAAGTGTAGTCGGTCCGCTTCCCCGTCAGCCCCTGCATATTGATGGTGATCACGCGCCGGTTGGTGAATACCACGCCATCCCGCACGGTACGGAAGGAGGCCACCATCTCCTCCCCCGGCGCAAACATAGGCGTAAGGCGCTGGGCGTAGGTGTCATTGTCCACTTCTTTCAGCTTGAGAAAGTCGGCGTTTTCAAAGTCGATCATACTTTTGCCCCCTTTTATCTGAGTATGCACATAGTAACACAGCTTTGTCCCTTTGTCCATCACTCAAAAGCCCGTACCATAGTCAAACTCTCAAATCGCTGGTCATTCCTTGTTCTGTTTGCTTTGCCTGTTCAGAGACAATATCCAAAGCAAAAATGTCACCCCCAACAAACCCCATGGTGTAGCTCCGCTGAGAAAATCCACCACTGGATAACCTTCCAAGGCATGGCCCAGTATTAGGACGATGATTCCCACTAAAATGGAGATCCACGCCACGGTGAGAACCGTTTTTTCAGCCTTTCTCTGCTCCGCTTCCTTTTCCATGTTTTCCAACATCGCCTTGTCTCCTTTCAACAACTCGTCCAGGCTAATTTGATACATCTCACTGATCCGAAGAACGCTCAAAATGTCTGGCAGCGACTTCCCTGTCTCCCAGTTTGAAATGGTCTGTCTGGACACCATCAATTGTTCTGACATTTGTGACTGGGTGAGGTGATGTTCTTCTCGAGCCTTTCTCAGCTTGTCTCCAATCTGCATATCCATCCTCCTCTGATCTTCAGTTTAACAAATCGGCCGATGTTTTTTCCATCAAAAGGCTTTGACAAGAGGATAAAACTCTTGTCAAAATGCTTTTACCTAACTGCCGTTTTAAAAAAACGATCGTCCTTGTATGCCTCAGCAAACAACGACGACCGATTTTCACCTTATGATTTTTCGTTTTTATGCAGTTTGTGCCACGCCCAGGTACTCCTCCAAGCACAGTCCACTCTGGTGCACCTTGGTGGCCAAGTCCACCCCCAAGTATCGAATGTGCCAGGGCTCGTACTGATACCCGGTCATATCTTCCTTCCCCTTAGGATAGCGGATGATGAACCCGTACTCGTGGGCGTGGTTGGCCAGCCAGCGTCCCGCTGGGGTGTCCGCAAATTGCAGGTCCACCCAACCCACATCAAAGGCCAGTCCGGTCTGATGCTCCGAGTGGCCCGGCCAGGCGGAGTAGGTGTCCGCTTTCTCCACGCCGTCCACCGCCACATAGTCGTTGTACAGCTCCTCCTGAGTCTCAAAGGAACGGTATCCGCTCATCAGGTCCATGGAATATCCGGCCCACCGAGCCGCCCGCTGGAGCTCGAGCAAGGCCTGATAGGCCGTGGCGTCCTCCCCGTCTCCATAATCCCGGGGCAGGGCATACTCTTTATTGACCAGCAGCACACCATCCACATAGGTGGGCTCCACCGTCTCATAGTACTCGTAGCTCTTTCCACTGGGGGCCAGCGGTCCCTCCGGCTCCTCCACCGCGGCAATTCCCTTGCCCCCTACCTCGGGGGTACGGGTGGGTTCCGGAGTGGCCTCCACCTCCGTTTTCTGCTGTTCTGCGATGGGATGTTCCTGGGGCTGCTGGGCCATTCCTGCCGTGCACCCGCTGGTCAAGAGAAACGCTCCCAACAAGGCACTGAGCAGAATTCCTTTGCGCATTGAATGTTTCACCGATTGTCCTCCTGTTGTGTATCCAGCCAACTACCTGGCTGTACCAAGGGCTGTCAAGTTATATCCCTTTCCACCAAAACAGGGTGTCCCCCTGTCCGGTACACGCTATCATACACCACAAAAGGCCGCATGTCAATAATTACCATATGTTTACAGGGCATATTTTCCCTCTCACTGACCATCCTGAGCCATGAGTTCCGCCACCGCCTGAACGGCCAATTGGATAACCCCCTGGGTGTCGTGGCACTCCTCGTGGGGCAGGCCCGCCTTGTCCCGCTCCTGGTTCCAGATGCACAGCATGACGGCCCCCGCCCGTACCCGCAGCACCGAAGCCACAGTGAACAGGGCCGCCGTCTCCATCTCGCTGACCAGAGCGCCCCCCTTGATCCAGGCATCCCACTTGGAGAGCAGCTCATAGCTCACTGGCATGCGCTGGGGAAAGTGCTGGCCATAAAAGCTGTCCTTGCTCTGCACCACTCCCACATGGTGGGGCTGGCCTAAGCGGAGGGCCGCCTGTTTCAAGGCAGCCGTCACATCGAAGTCCGCCACAGCCGGGTACTCAATGGGCAGATATTCCCGGCTGGTGCCGTCCTGGCGAATGGCGGCTTGGACAATCACCGCA
>CABPXX010000013.1 GCA_902461475.1 uncultured Eubacteriales bacterium
GAACCCTGTTTCCCGGCCTGAATCTGCCCTTCCAGATCAACACGGTAGCGGCCACTCCGGCCCAGACTGGGGCCTTGGAGCTCCAGGCCTTGAGTTTTGTCCTTACCGAGCTGGGATTATATCTGGACACCCATCCCCAGGACAAAGAGGCGTTCTACCTTTTCCGGGAGTATGCCAAGCTGGCCAAGGAGGGCCGACGCCGTTACGAGGCCATGTATGGGCCGCTCACCCAACAGGCGGCAGCCAACCAGGACCAGTACACCTGGCTCAATGATCCCTGGCCTTGGGAATATCGCCAGGAAGGAGGAATGCGCTGATGTTTGTCTATGAGAAAAAGCTACAGTACCCCGTGCGTATCAAGAATACCAATCCCAAGTTGGCTGCCCTGATTATCAGTCAATACGGAGGACCTAACTACAATAGACTATTATATTCTGGTTTCTGTAATGCACATTTCCTCCATACGAATTGAAAAATACCATCATCTGTGCTATGTTGTTCTTGTCGCTTCCGTATACCTCCTTCTTTTTGTATCGCATATCCGAAGCCCTGCCGCCGAGAGGCCGCAGGGCTTCATCCCTATCTAAAAGACAAGGCCGAGGGCTCACGCCCCCGGCCTTGTCTTTTGTTTTACCATGTGAACTAAAACGGATTTTTCTTCTCGTCCCACCCAGTGTTCTGGAGCTGCCACAGCTTCCTTCGCTCCGCATTGGTCAGACCATGCACGGATTTCAGCACCCGCTCCACAGCAGCTTGTGTAGTGGCGTCGGCCTGCTTCAGTTCCATGAGCGCCCGGGTCACCACCCCGGTGTCCGCTCCCGCCTCTTCCATGGTGTCGATGATCTCCCGCTCTTTGTTGGTGGCCACCATGGTGTAATAGGCGGCCTCCAGAGCTCCGTCATTGAGCCCTGCCTTCTCCAGGATGTCCCGCTGCACCTGCGCCTTGCTCTGGTCATCCGTCTTTGTGGCCGATCTCAGCTCCTTGATGAGGTAGAAGGCTTCCCGTCCGGTGACGCCCTCCTCCATCATCCACTTGTAAGCCACAGTCTGCTCTGCGGTAAGGCTCTTAAACCCTTCCTCTACCCACTCCTGACCAGTAGGCAGAGACGTGGTGCCAAACAGGATGGCTCTGGTCACGTTGGCGATAGACTCTCCACGGGAGTCCATGAACATCGGATATTGGAGGATCTCCTCTCCGTCTGTGTTTACGCTGTACTTCCCTCCTTGTACTGCTGCCTTCACGCCGTTGTAGATCTTCTTCAACTGGCCGCCTCCAAATGGCAGCAGCAGATATGTCAGAGGGTTCTCAAATCCAGAGGACAGCTCATACAGCTTTCTCTCCGCACTCCAGTCACTATCCAGTGCCGCTCGTGCGGCGTTCTGGAAGTCCGGCAAGGCGTTCATCACGGGGTACCGGCCGCCGCCCAGGAATCCGCTGATGAACGGGAGATTCTCCGTCACATTCCCGGCCAATCCTTCCGCTGCGTCGTACAGGTCCCCCCGCTCCGTCTGGAAGTCCGCTGCGGTGAGATCACCAGAAGCCGCATCCACTCCCAACTCAACCAGGTTGGGCAGTTCCCACCCAGTCAGGTCTCCCACTGTATCGTTGAGCATACCGATGGGGTCCAGAGCAGGCCGGCGGCCCACAATGAACTCATACACCTCGTTGTACAGAAAGGCTCCGACGGCAAACTTTATAAGCGCCGCCGCCAAAGCGTGCAGCCCTTTGCCTCTGGTGTCCCTTGGCATGTTCTTGAAAAGATAGCTCAGTTGGTTGTTCACCTCCAACTGGAATTGGGTGAATATCTTGGTCAGCGGGTTTTTCCGCTCGAACAGGGTGGGCATAGACCCTTTGCTGCGGTCTGCCATGACTCCAGCCGTCCAAGCATCCGCCTCTTCCATAGCTGCATTTTCGCTCATTCCTCGCTTCACATTTTGTCGGTATCTGGCTCTCACCAGGCTGTCCGCTGTGAAGCTGTCGATGAACTCCATGGGTTTGGACATGACCGCAGAGGCATTCTGTGCCCAGGTTTTCACGATCGGGTCGCTCCCCCGCCGATTGGTGAGAAATGTGCTGGTGTCAACGAATCCATCATCACCTTTGTACGCCCGCAGAGTGTCCCACATGCCGTGGAGCAACATTCCACGGTCCAGTAGGGCGCCGCCCTGGGTCAACGGAATGAAGTTTGTCAGCCAGCTTCCAGGGTTCACGGCCACCATGTTGGCAGCCACTCGGCTCTCCAGGGCTTTGACGATGTTGTACGCCCTTCTGCCTGCGTCCCCCTCCATTTTCCGGTCTGCCCGGCTCTTCTTGTTGGCCAGCAAGTTGGTGTACTCGTCCAGCTCAACCACAAAGTTGCTCAGTGCAAAGCGCCCGTTCTTATAGATCTTCTCGATTCGGCTCTCTTTGTCCTGTTCGGCCAGAGTGGTATTGTCCCGCACAGCGTCCACCTGACGCCGGATTCCCTCATCTCCCGTCCGGTATCGAATCTGGGAGGCCAGAGCCCGCAGGCGCTGGATGTTGTCGGTCTGGTGGATCACGTCCGCCACACCTTCGATGTAGCGGTCAAATCCTTCCACGGCATCATACGCAGTATTGAATCCCAGACGCTCCTGGGCGTTTCCAAACCATCGGATTCCAGGCCGGAAGGTATGGGTCAGGCCGTTGATGGTGGTGGGCAGCGCCGTGACCTCTGTGGAGATACCCATGGCCCGGCCAAAGGCGGCCAGAATGCCCTCCCCGTTCCCGGGCTGGAAGTGTGGGAAGTACCCTTGCCGGTAGTTCACGGGCTCATAGCCGTTCCGCACTCGAACCTCGTTCATCTGCTGGAAGAGGTCATCATAGATTACTCGGAACTCCTTGACGGCGTTTCTGATTTTCCCTTCGTCCAGGTTCGGGTTTTGCTCCCACAGCTCGGCCACCACGCTGCGCCATTCCTCCAGGGTCTTCCCATCTCGTTTCTTGTCCTCCCCCTTCATTTGCTCCAGAACTCGGATGTTATCCTCCGCCTCTCCCAGCAGCTGCACAGCATGGGCCTCGGACACGAGATTCCCCTTTGCCTCTTTTCGGGAAAGCCCCAGATTTCTCACCCGCTCCCGGTAGGTGTTTTTCATTCTGGTGGCGGCAGCAGCCCCCTTGTGTACCGGGGTGAAGTAGGTGGAGATGATTTGCTCGGCAAGGTCTTTGTCTTTGATGATGTCCCGGATGTTCCGCTCCATGGTCTCCCGGGAGTAGAGGATTCCAGCCGGCTTGTCCTTCCAGTCGTTGGCGGTCTCCAGGAAGGTGTCCGCCTCGGCTTTCGCCTGCTCTTTTCGGCTTCGGTTCCACGCCTTGATGCCCTTGGCCAGTCTCTCGTATTCCTCCTTCGCTTGATAGACGGCTCTGATATCCTTCACGTTGAGCTTGTCTGGGTCCAGGTGCTCCAATTTGATCTCTCCACGGAGCAATTGCCCCACAGCCACCTTGTCATCGTTGGTCAGGAGGCTTTTTGCGTTGACCTTCTCATATTTTTTCCGGGCATCCTTCACTTTTCTCCAGCTTTTCTCCACCTCGGCCTGGGTGGTCGGTATGGCTTCTTGCCTGGCCGTCTGGGCCGCCGCCTGTTCATCAGCATATCGCTTGACATTCCGCAGCCCTCCCAGCATGTCGGTGACAGCCACTTCAAAGTCATGCTTTGCCCACCGCTTGAAGTCCTCGTCTCCTCCATAATATGCGTCCAGGCTCATCTCAACTTTTTGGAAACCATCCATCACTTTTGCAATGTGCTCCAATTGGTCCGATGGGTGTGTATGCTCTTCGTTGTTAAAGAACCCAGGCCAGTCCTCAGCTAGCTCCATGTAAACTTGGTCGATGTTGGTGCGCCCCTTGGTTTTGATTCTCAGTCTGTTTTGGTACTTCCTTCTGAACGCCTCAAAGTCCGCAATGTCTCCGTGATACTCTTTGGAGAAAACCAGTTCCGTATTCCGCAGACGGTTGTACAGGTCCCTGTACTCATCCATCAGACCTTCTTTCACCACTACGCCCTGGTCGTAGGCATTTTCAAAGAGGCGGTCCATGCTTTCCTGAGAAATTCGCCCTTTCTTCAGGTACTCCTCCGAGATTTCTCTCACTGTCTCCTGAAGGTATTCCCGTTGGGCTGTGGTAGGAACGCTCAATAGGTCGCCCAGCTTGCGCACCATGGCCCGCTCCGCCCTGGACAGATAGTTCTGGGCTTTCCTCGGCAGAGTATCCACGATACTTTCCTTGGCATCTTCCGTAGAATATGCTTCTCTTTGGTCTGGCTCCAATTGTTTTCTGTCCACAGAGGCATCCTTCTGCTGGGCTGCTCTCATCCGCTTCACGGCTTCCGGCATAGGCTGACCGGGAAGATAGATATTACCATCATCCCCAAGGGCGAATTCCGTGAGGGTTTCTTCATCCTCCACCGAAAACTTCTCTTCGGTTTGCCGTGCCTGGCTCTTGGCTGTATCCTTGGCTCTCTGCCGCTTCACAGCCTCCGGCATAGGCTGACCAGGAAGATAGATGTTCCCATCATCTCCGATGGTAAACTCATTGAGCGTCTCCTCGTCCTCCACCGAGTACCGCTCCCAGCCTTCCTCCCGGTCCCAGCGGTCCCACATCTCCAGCATGGAGCCTCCGTCCACGTCCACCCGCTCCAGGACTACATCCATGGCGGCGTCATACTCCGCCTCACTGATCCGGCCCTCTGCGTAGGCGTCCCGCAGGGCATCCCGCATCTCCTTTGCCTGGCGGTACACCTCCTGTTTTTTGGCATCCTCCTCCGATGATTGCTCAGCGCTTTCGGCCTCTTCCACGCCTCCATCCCGCACCCCTGCGCCGTTCTCCTTGGCTGTGTCGGTCGGCCCGGTCGTTCGCTCGGTGGCCTGGGCATTCTCCCGGCTGGCCCGGATGGCCTCCCGCTCCTGGGACACCTCTTGGACGGTCTCCTGGTATCGGCTGGTTTCCACGCCGAAGGCGTTGATTCCTGCGTAGGCATCGGCGAATATTTCCTCCAGGATTCGATAGTACGCCTCCACCACCTGCTCATTAGTTCCGTTTGGCGGAATGTCGATAATGCCCCGCAGGTTTTCAATGTAGGTATTTATCACCGTCTGGAACTCTGCTTGGTTGTACTTGGCCATGATGCGGTTCTCGGCATCCCTCACCATGTTGGTGTTCCGCCCCGCATAGACGTGGAATTCCTCGTGCTTGGCGATTTTCTCCACGCTCACCCTCGGATGGTCCGCCCGCACGATAATCCGCCCAGGCATCTGCACCCCTCGCACTGTGCCCACGCTTCCGTCCGTGTTGGACACCTCCATGTCACCCAGCACATAGGTCACGGTGGACCCGGTTCTGGCCTGGACCTCCTGGGCCACCTGCACCATCTCGGTGTCCCACAGCTCCTGTGGCATCACCAGGACGTTTGCGGTGTCTGTGCCCCTGGAGAGGCCCAGCTGGCGGCTGCTTACTTCTTGTCCCCGAAGATTCTTTGCAAGATCATTTCTTGCACTTGCTGCTCGGCCTTGTTCAGAGGTCTGGGCGGCTCCTGCTGGGCCTTCTTCCACGACTCCAGCTTGCTGGCCGGGACCCTGACCATAAACCCGTCCCGGTTCTCCATCAAGTAAATCTCTTCCTGCTGGGGTTGTTGCTCCTGCTGCTGGGGCTGCATCTTCTTCTCGTCCATTGACTCCTGCTCCTTCATTCAGATTTTGAGGATTTCTGGCCTCATTATTCTCCCACGTATCTCCCAGTGTCAAGCCCTCAGGCTCTCCGCTCTGGGCCTCCTGGGCGGCGGTGGCGGCCTGTACCGTCTCCCTGGCCTCCTGCACCAGCCGGGCGGTTTGGTCAGCTCCTGCGTCCTCCTGGGGCGTTCCCTGGGCCGTCTGGCCTTGGGTGTCCTCCCACATGGCCCCTAGGCGCAAGCCCTCAGGCTCAGCGGCCTGTGCCTCCTCCGTGGCCGTCTGCTCGGTAGCTCTCCGGGCCTGGTCTCTGCCCTCATACCAGGCGGAGCGCATGGCATACTGGCGCTCCACCTCCGCCCGGACGTCTTCGTTTTGCCCACGGCTCAGGCCGTAGTAGTCGTCCAGGATGTCCAGGGCCTGGCTTGTCTCCCCTGCATTGGTCACACCTCGGAAGTAGTCCACGCCGGACTCGCCCATGTATCCGTCCACGGCGGTGGCGTCAAATCCGCCATTCCGGGCCACCTCCTGCCCGGCTCTTCCGGCTCGGACTGCCCCCATTCCTTCCAGGAGACCCGCCGTCAGGGCGCCCATCAGGAAAGAGGTCACCACTTCTTGTGGGCTGACCTGGTACTTCTCGTCCAGGATCAGCGTGGCAAAGGCGGGCTCCAGGACGGACTGCAATCCTTCTTCCACACCCTCTGAGAGCATGTTTGCCCCCAGCTTGATGGCGGCCTGTCCAAAGGCGTTGTCGATTTTCGACACCATCTCCGTGGCCTTTGCCAGCGGCGTGGCGCCCAGCTTGGATATGCCGCCTAGTACATACTGCAACCCAGCCTCAGATGCGCCCACCAGGGTGGCATAGGCCGCCGCCTCGTCCTCAGAATATCCCTGCCGACGCTTTTCTGCGTATGCGTTTCCTCCAGCGGAGGCGCCCAGGGCAGCCGAGCCAATCCCGCCAGCTACGGCCCCCGCCGTGCTTGCGCTCAATCCAGCAGCGCCCAGGGCAGGCCCCGCCACTGCTGACAGAAGGATGGACGGCGTCATGTTGGAGATACTGGTGCCCATGTCGTAGGCAAAACCCAGGGCCGGGTGAGTATCATAGGCGTCCTGTTGGACCATCTGGGACACACGGTTAGTCACGGTTTGATTTCTCGCTTCACTGTCCCCCAATTGTGCAATGCCGCTTGCAAACTGGTCAATTCCTGCAGGTGCCCAGTACAATGCCTTCCCCGCTGTGCCCAAGTCGTTATACTCAGATTCCGCCACCTTCTGATTCAGCTGGTCCGATATGCTATCCAAATACCTTTGGGCGCCATCCCAGTCTTCCCTTCCGGCAAAGGCCAGGATTGTGTCCTTCTGGCGCTCTGTGAGGGCATCGGCCCATTTCATATTAGCGGAAATATCCGTCTCATTGAACCCATGCGGTTCCAGTCCCAGCTTCCCGTATTGGATGGCACGGGCTAGAGAGCGGACCTTCTCGTTCCCGGTCGTGATATCCCCCTTTTCGATGTTGGAATTCAGCCCTCTTTGCACATCTCTTTCAGTGACTGCATTTTGGGCACGGTCCTGTACGCCCTGGCCTTCTAGGTACTTGATGTACTGGCCCAGCTCCCGCTCCTGGTTTTTCAGCGCTCCTGCCTTCTCGGCCGCCTCCTGCTGCCTGGTGCTCATTTGCACCGAGCTGTTCGGGCTATATCCGGTGCTCAGGGCTCTATCCCTCCAAAAGGCCTCCTGCTGCGCTTGTCTCTCCTCTCGGTTGGGTGCGGCCTTGGCCTCCTGCATCTTCCTCTGATCTTCCAGCCTCCGAAGGTTTTCATTGAGCAGTTCCAGACGGGCATCCCGCTCCGATGACACCCCCATGAAATCTACCTTGACAGGGCCAGAGGGTTGCTTGGATTGCTTGTAGCTCCCCAGGCTCTTTGCCGCACTCTGCACCGTCCCAGAGGTCAGGGTTTGGCCTCCCACCTTGGCAAAGTCTCCGGCGTCCAACCGCATCCCTGCCAGGTCCTTGGCCGTCTGCTCCGGTTTGGGCTGGTACATGGCACGGCGTCTTTCCTCCTCTTTCCTCTGCTGCTCCTGCTCCAGCATTTGCTGCCGCATCCTCTGGATCGCATCTGCGGCGGTCTGCACGGTCCCGGAGGTCAGGGCCTGGCCCCCCAGAGAGATCATCTCTCTGGGGGAAGGCATAGGGCCTTTGTCGGCGTTGTCCATTTGGAGGCTGGCCCACCGTCTGGCCTTTTCTTCCGCCTCCTGCTGCGCTTTCTCCCGCTCTCTTCTCGTCTGGTTGATGATAGCCTCTCCATACAGACGTTCCTTTGCGGTCAAATTATTTTTCCCAACGAATGGCATATTTCGGCCTCCTTATCTGGTCAGCTGGATAAACCCGCTGTTTTTCTTGTTCTTCAGCGGCGTGACCTTCAGCTTCCCGTTCGCATCGACACCGTCTACTCTCACAAGCCCCTTCTTCTTCAAGATGTCCAGATCATCATAGGTGATTTCTCCATACTGTGGTACGCTGACCAGATTCCCCGACCCTCTCGGGTTGTAAGTAGGCTTTTTCTGCGTCGTTGTTCCGGTGGATTTTCTTGTTCCGCCCGAGCCGCCCGAGCGATACGAAGCATATTTTGCTGCCTGTGCCGCCTGGTACGCAGCGATCATGGCATTGACGTACTCTTGGGTATACCCCGATCGCTTCAGCAGATCAGAAGACGGCGCACGCCCTGCCCGGAGCATGGCGTCCACCTGGGCCTGGGCCATCTGCTGGGACTGCTGTTTCTGGGCATCTGCTCGCTGCTGCTCGTCCAGATATTTTTTATACTCAGACTCGTTGGAGTCCTGAAGATTTCCGAGGTAGCTTTGCAGCTTGTTGTAGTTGTCCAGATACTGCTGGTAGGCGAACTCCTTGTCCACGTTGTACTGGCCCAGCTTGTCCTTGTACTCCTGATAGTCCATCTGCTCCTGGCCGTTGACGGCGTCCAGATAGCTCAAGAGCATGTTGTAGTCGTCCAGATGCTGCTGATATGCGAAGTTCTTGTCTTGGTTGTACTGATTCAGGCGGTCCAAGTACTCCTTGTAGCTGATCTGCTGCTGAGTGTTCACCATCCCCAGGTTGTTGGCCAGTTGCTCATATTCTCCCAGGTAACGCTGGTACGCCCGGTCATACAGCTCAGGGATTTTGTCACTGAGCTGGGAGGCGTAGTAGTTCCCCGCCTGGGAGGCTGCGGTGGCGGCGTAGCTGGAGGCCTGTCCCCCTGAGGCGGCCGCCGCCTGTGCCAGGGCGTTGGCGGTTGCCCGCTCCCCCTCTCTCAGGTACTGCTTCTGGTACTCTCCAAACGCCGGGTCCGTGTCCTTGCTCCATGAGAAGTCGGGCCGGTTCAGTATCTGGTCCAGCAGCTCCTTTTGCAACTCCTCATAGGGGTTGGTGTAGGTGGGCGCCTCCTGGTCCCAAGAGAAATCGGGATACTTTCCGATCTGGTCCAGAATGACGTCCTGCTCCTCCTCGTACTTGTTGTCGTACTCTGGCGCCTCCTGGTCATAGGAGAAGTCGGGGAAACTGCCGATTTGATCCAGCACATCCTCAATTTCCTGATCTTTGCTTCCAGTGAATCCGTTGTAGCTTTTCGCCATCTGGGTGCTCACCTGATTAGCCAGCGCTTTCTGCTCTGTGGTGGTCGCTCCAGACTTCAAGCTTGCCGCTGCAATGGCGTACTCCGGGACAGGCTTCGGAGTGTCGATTCTCCCCGGATCATATGGCTTCAGGTCCTTCCTAATTTTATCCAAATAGTTTTTGTATAGTGTGTTCGCCATAGATATCCCTCCATTAGGTACGGCCGGGGGTGGCGTTATACCCTCCGCTTCCATACCGTTCTCTGGTGATACTGTAAATTCGGCACCTGCCTGTTCCGGTGAGCTTGAGCCGGTAGTGGTCTCCCCGGCGTGGCACCATGGGCAGCTGGAAGCTGCGCTTGGGGGTGGGCCCAATGGGTTGGCCCATGGGCAGCCAGGTCCCGTCGCTGTCCACCTGCACCCAGGCCTGGACCTTCCCCCCTTCCTCCACCTCCAGGCGGATATGGAGACGAAACAGCCCCTTTTTGTCTGGGCTTCCGTCGGTGAAGTCGGCAAATTCCGCCTCCCACTCCACCATCCCCTCCTGCTGGGCCTCCTCCGAGGGCTGGGCGCTCTCTCCCACTGTCCAAATCTCTCCGGCCTCGTTGAGCAGGTACAGCGTCCCGCCGCTGGCGGCAAAGTGTGTGGCATGGGTGTCGTCCTCTCGGTGCCACAGCTTGGTCTGGGTGTCGTACACCAGTAGACTCCACCCCTCACCCTCTCCCTCGGCGGAGAGGTAGTAGTGGAGTCCATCTGTTCCAGCTACCCCCATGCTTTTCGCCAGCCTCCCCAGCTGACGGCTGATGCACTGTGGCAAGCTGCCGGAGTAGGCCATCACTCCGCCCCTGGACAGGTAAAACAGCACTTCCCCCGCCGCTGCCAGGCTCTTGCTGCACCCCTCCATCACCCCAAGGGCCTCAGTGCCCATGACCTGGAAGTTGGAGGGCATGGTGCCGTAGACCTTGTAGATGTGGTCTTCTTTGAAAAAGACGGGGTAGCCCAGGTAGGAGATGCACCCGGTGAAGTTCCCCGCCGAGCCGGTGTCCACGGCGTAGGCGTCAGTGGCCAGGCCGTCAAACACGTTCCAGTTGAAGGGGTCCCCCAGCTTGGAGCAGTAGATGGTGTTGTCCTTGCACCCCCACACCCGGTTCTCGTTTTCACACACATAGTCCAGGTCTGGGACAGTGCGGGTGAGGGTCACCTCCCCCGCTTCCGTGTAGGCCTCGTCCCCCTTCTCCCCGTCCAGGGTAAAAGAGTACTCGTAAAACACCAGCTTGTCGCCCTGGATGTCCCGGATGATGAGGCTTTTGTTGTTCTCGGCGTGGGTGGCGCAGCCGGAGATGGTCACGGCGTCCCCCTTTTGGAAGTAGTCCGTCCAGGTGACCCCCTGGGCCTGGATGGTGTTGGCCTGGGCCTCCTGCCCATAGAGGGTGCCATTTTGGAAGGACAGCCCCGCCCCCGTCCATTTAGACTCCAGGGAGCCGAATACCCCGGTCTGGGTGTTGTAGTAGACCTTGTCGGGGAAGATGAGCAGATAGGAGCCCAGAGCGGTAAAGGTCTTCTCTCCCTCGCTCACATCCCCCTTTCGCTCCCCTTGGTACCAAAATCCCCCTTGGGCCACCCAACACAGCGCCCCCCGGGCAAAGAGGCCCCCGGGCTGTGTGAGCGTGGCCACCTTCCACCGGGGCGGGCGGCTGGCAAGAAGGGGATAGCCCGCCCCGGTGAGGTTTTTCATCTGGTACACCGCCCCGTCCCCCGCTCCCGGGGTGTGATCCAGGCCGCCAAAGGCGGTCTGGCTGGTGGCAGTCATGCCGATGTCATAGGCCATCGCCGGCAGTCTCATCTGCTCCCTCCTTCACTTTCTCCACCTCTTGCTGGGTCAGCTGTCCCGCCGCCACCAGCATATCCAGGCGGCGGTCATCCCACAGCCGGGGATAGTAGCGCTTGGCCAAATCCAGAATGGTCATAACACCACCCCCTGCAAGGCGGCCAGAAAGTCCACGTCTGCCCGCAGCTGCTCCAACGGAGTGATCGGCTCCACCCTTCCTGCCAGGTCCGCCTCCAGCTCCTCCAGGGTGCGCTCCACAACGACTCCTTCCACCAGCTTGTACCGGGGCACCCCCTCGTCGGTGTACAGGGGGAGCGGCAGATAGTTGCTCTGGGGGTGGTGG
>CABPXX010000014.1 GCA_902461475.1 uncultured Eubacteriales bacterium
TGGGGACGGGCACCCACGGATGCCTGCCACACCCCGTCCACGCAGGAGACCGCACAGGTGAGGATGGGGAAGTCGGTGCGGGCATGGCGCATAGCCTGGTAGGACACCTGCATGGGCTGCTTGTCCAACACCAGCTTCACCAGGATGTCCCGGTCCGCGGGCATCTGGGCATACTGCTCCAGGGAAATCTCTCCGGCGTGGTGGCACACCACCTTGGCGTTCAGGGCCAGGAACACGGTGAGCACGTCGGAGAAGCCATAGCGGCCAAAAATGGAGCCACCCACCGTGGCGGTGTTGCGGAACTGCACGCCCACAATGTCCTTGACGGCATCGGCCACAGCATGGTTCGTCCAGGCATTGAGAGCAGGGTGCTGCTCCAGTTGGCGCAGGGTGACCATACAGCCGATCTCAAACGTATGGTCTGTCTCCACAATGGTGTCCAGCCCCAGGCCGGACAGGTCAATGGCAGTGTCCACACTGCGGGTGGTCATTTTCATCCAGTGCATACCGCCCAGGATGAGATTGGCTTTCTTTTGGTTCAATTCGCAGGCCTGTTCCAGGCTCTCCGCCCGGACATATTGTCTGATGGTCAACAAGACACTTCCTCCAAACCTTGTATTTTCAAATCATATGGCCAATGCACAACGATACACAATATATTGTACCGTACTTTCATGAGGATGTAAAGCGACAAAAAGCACACCCCGTGCCAATTAGGGGTGTGCCTGTAAATATTGCTGAATTCTGGACAATTTTTCCGGCGTGTCTGCATCCCACAGCTCCTGGGGCCCCGCCGCCTCGCTATACCACACCGGGGTATCTCCCACGGCAGCCATGCCCCCATGTTCTCCCGTGAGTTTCTTCAGGGCAGGAAAGAGGTGGGCAGGGAAGAGGGTGGGGCTGGAGGGCTGGCCCTGATATGCCAAACGGTGCACCACTTGGGGCTGGGCTTGAAAGGCAGACACCAGGCAGCGAATGCTATCCGAGCTGCACAGGGGCTGATCTCCCAGAATGAACAGGCATCCATCTGCGTCCTGGATAGCCTCCAACCCCAGGCGGATGGACTGGCTCTGGGGGCCACCCTGGTAGGCCACCGTCTTCACCCCATGACGACGGCACAGAGTCTCTACCTCAGGGTCGCTGACCACCGCCACCACTTGAGAAAAGCAGGGGAGGGGAATGGCCTCCAGGGTGTGCTCCAACAGCGATTTGCCAGCCAGAGGAGCCAGCAGCTTGTTTCCGCCAAATCGCACACTCTTTCCCGCAGCCAGGATTATGCAGCCAAGCCTCATGGAAATTCCTCCTTACAAGGTGATTTCGTACATCACCTCGGTTGTGCCCAAATTCTCTTGTATCCGGTCTGTCAAATGGAATCCTTGCTTCTCATAGAAACGTCGTGCCCGGTCATTGGCCTCAAACACCCACAGCACAAGTCGGAGGTACCCGGCATGTTTCGCCTCCTCCAACACGTGCTCTATCATATGGGAGCCATATCCGTGCCCCCAGAATTGGGGCAAACTGTGGATACAAATCAATTCCGCAACCTCTGTCCCCAGGTTGTCCCGGTTTTCGCTCCAGGCGGTCATGCCCTGGGGAACTCCATCCACGCATTGGAGAGAGACATGAGCCAACTGGTGTTCCAGCACATATACATGCATCGCTTGAGCCTCTTCCAGCTGCGTAGCCTGAGCCAAAGCCTCTGGAGAGAGTATGCCTCCAAAGGCGGCGTTCCATGCCTCTGTTTGAATGTGAGCCAAAATCGGGGCATCCTCCGGTACAGCAGGGCGAAGGATTAACTCTGGCATATCCAATTCTCCTCTCGTTCAGCGCAAGGTGCGCCGCAGCCCCTTGGGGAAGTGGTTTTTCAAAATGCCGTTGCTGCCCTTGACCCAGCCCAGGGACAGCCCATCCACTTTCAGGAGGGTCCATCCAGTCTGGGTGCCGGGGATGGTGTTCCCGGATAAGTAGGCGGCAATTTCCGGAGCGTCTATCGGATAGTCCACCTGAGAGGCGGATTCTTTCAGCCACAGGGCCAGGGCGTGGGCGGGCTCGAAGCGATTTTTCAGCAGTTGGCCCAGCTCCAGGCCAGCCCGCAGCACCTTGAGTCCCTTCAAGGCAGGCAGTTCTTCCGGCACCATCCATAGATTCTTCCCAAAGGAGATGAGCTTACCCTGGGGTAGCGTGACCCCAGCGGCGTCACAGAACTCCCTCAATTCCTTGGGGATGGCTATGGCGGACTCCAAAGGCTGGTCCTGACCTGCTGTATCTCCCTGACGCTCCAACACCGCTGCAAAGTGGCCCTCGCCGTGGACCTTGTGGGGCCAGAGGCGGAAGGTGTGCTCTAAGCCGCAGGGCAGGGCATCCACCCAGTCCGGGCGTCCCGGTGCAAACCAGGGGGCGTCCACGGAGACCAGGGAAAAGTCCGGATGGGCCTGGAGAAAGGCGGCAATGACCCCCTCGTTCTCCTCGGGGGCAAAGGTACAGGTGGAATACACCATGCGGCCACCGGGCCGGAGCATTTGGGCGGCAGAGTGGAGAATCTCGCCCTGGCGGTGGGCACACATCTGTACTGTCTCCACACTCCAGTCGGTGGAGGCCGCCTCTTCCTTGCGGAACATGCCCTCACCGGAACAGGGAGCATCCACCAGAATCCGGTCAAAATATTCCACGAACCGCTCAGACAGCTTGCGGGGATGCTCATTGAGCACTAGGGCATTGGCCACTGCCATGCGCTCCAGATTGCGGCTGAGAATCACCGCCCGCTTGGGCTCGATCTCGTTGGACACCAACAGCCCCTGACCGTCCAACAGAGCGGCCAGCTGGGAGGACTTCCCGCCAGGGGCAGCGCACAGGTCCAGTACCCGCATGCCCGGCTGCACATCCAGCAGCCCTGCCGGGGCCATGGCACTAGCCTCCTGGAGATAATACAGCCCCGCCTCATGGTAGGGAGACAGGCCGGGCCGGGTATCGGGGTCATAGTAATAGCCGCTGTCTGCCCAAGGTACCGGGTTGAGGCCAAACTGCGGCAAAGGAGGCGGGGTGTGGGTTTTCAGTTTGTTCAGGCGCAGCGCCACCCACCGGGGATGTTCGGCCGCCGCCAGGCATGCCGCCAGGTCTGCGGGCCCGGGCTGGGCCTCCAGCCGTTTGAGAAATTCTTCTGGAAACATGGGTTGTCCTCCGCCTTTTGTGGTGAAATTAGGGCAGCTGATTGGTAGCCAGGAAGTGGCGCAGTACATCCTCCACCCGGTGGCAGGTGGTGGGGAACTGCTCCAAAAGTCCCTGCTCTGCGGCAGCCATGAGGTATGGGTGGCCCACCACGGAGAGCATGGCCGCATCGTTCCAGTTGTCGCCAAAGGCCAGCACGTCCTTGGGGTCAATGCCCATGGAGCGGCACAGGCCCAGCACCCCCACACCTTTGTCCGCCAAGGTGAAGTCCAGCCAGTCCTCTCCGGCCACAGCCATGTGGAAGACGGTGGACCAGGCAGGGCCCAGGGCCTCTGCGGCGGGCTTGGTGCCCAGAGGACAATAGGCGGAAACCTTCAAAATCTCCTCCGGAATCTCTTCCACGTCCTCTACAATTTTCAGCTGGAAGCCCTTGAAATCCCGCATGTGTACCACGTAGTCCTGGGTGCACTGGCACAGGTAGGCATATTTGGGGCCGGTGATCAGCAGCTGGCTGTCAGGCAAGTTTAAAATCTCCCGGGCCAGAGCCAGAGCGGAGGAGCGCTCCATGGGCGTAGAACCCAAGATGGGGGCGGTGTCCTCGGTGCCTGGCCCGTAAATCACGCCGCCGTTTTCGCACACATAGGACAGCTCATTGGCAATGTGGGGAAAGAGGGAGCGGATGGAGTGGTACTGCCGACCGGAGGTAGGGCAGAAGGGAATGCCCCGCTCTTTGAGCTGCTCAATGAGAGAAAAGATTTCTCCGGACAGCTTGGTCTCCCCGTAGGGCAGCAGGGTGCCGTCGATATCGCTGACAACCAGTTTTATCATTGCTTGTCTCTCCTTTATATCAAAACCTATGAAATCTCGGTGATTATACCATAGCTCTTTTCGTTTCACAAGAGAAACCCCTCCACGGTGTGAAACCGTGGAGGGGGAAAATTTTATCCAACCGCCTGACGCTTTTCGTGGATGCGCCGAGCCAAGTACACAATGGGGGTGTCCAAAAGAGAGGTAAAGATAAAGATGACGTAGCTAGACAGCACGATGGACACCAGAGTGGGTAAATCGTACCTGCCGTAAAAGGCAAACAAGGTGTATAAAATGGCGTTGAGCAGCTGGGAGATCAGGGTAGAGCCATTGTTTCGCACCCACAAAAAGGCCCGGCGATCTCCGCTGCGGCGCTGGGTGAACTCCCACCACTTGTGGTACAGCCACACATCAAACACCTGAACAATGGCGTACACGGCCAGAGAGGCCAGCATGAGCCGAGGGGTATTGGAGAAAATGGCCTGCATGGACGGAGTAGCCCAGTCGTTCACCGAGGGCACATACATCAGCCAGGACTGGGAGACCAGCACAAAGAGGACATTGGCGGCAATGCCAATCCATACCGCCTGTTGGGCCTGCTTTTTTCCTGCAATCTCGCTGAGAATATCCGTGACCAAAAACGTAGTGGCAAAAAGGATATTGCCCAGGGTCATCTCCATGCCAAAGGCTTGGACCAAAATCAGCACCTCGATATTGGCGGCAATGGTGGCAAAGACGGTAAAGGACATGAGACCACTGGGGCCAAACAGGAAAAACCACAGCAGCACAGAGCCGTACAGGACCAAAAGGGTGACAATCAATAGCAGTTCATTTCTCATAATTTCTCTCCTACACCAAAGTCTGTATTCTCCAACAGAATATCCACCCGGGGGTTGTCCTTGTACAGGGGGTAAACCTCCCGCACAAAGGCTGCCCGAACCTCCAAATCAGGAAGAATAGGGGTGGTGTTGGGAACCATCACGTTGATACAAACCCGGTGAAAGTGAGCAAGGCCTGTCTCCACGTCCCGCTTCATGCCCTCCACACTCTGGCCCGACAGGCCAAAGAGGAGACAGCACTCATCGAAGGGGGCGGCAATGGCGGCAGGGTCCGTCTCGTCAATGCCCTTGTCCAAGATGCGCTCCCGGTAGTCGGCATCGAAGGTCTCAACTCCAATTTTCACGTGGAGGGTTACCCCCAGCTTTGCAAAGTGCTCCCGCAAAGCCGGAATGGTCTTGCGAAACAGCCAGTGGCTTTCCACATGCAGGTCCCGGATGCCCCGCTCCAGGCACACCCGGTCCACCTCCGCCAAGGTAGAGGGGTGGAGCTCAGCAAAGGACCCGGAGTTGATGACCTCCAGGCGACCATAGCGCCCCGTGACATGGGACAGCGCCTCCCGGTTGAGAATCAGGTTGGCCTCCTCGTCCTGGGAGGCATCCAGGTGGTAATCGCAAAACCGACACCGTTTCCAGGCACACCCCCGGCCCCGCAGCAAAACAATTTCCCTCGGGTTTTTATCTTCGATGACAGAATAGCGACTGAGTTCCACCGTGAATCCCTCCATGGACAAAAAATAAGGTGCACCCTCCGGTTTCGGAGCGTACACCATCCTCGTTGTTTGCGCACAAAAGCGCACCACAGCCTGGAGCTGTGGCTTTCCCGTAGTTTTGTTTAGAGACAGGATGGTTCCGAACTGCCTGTTATGGAATTGCGGATTTTATTATAGCGGATTTTCCCCACCTGTCAAGAGAAAAACGGCTCACCCCGGATGGGGTAAGCCGTTTTTGGTACAAGTGAGCCTGTAAGCCGGGTCCTGTCCTTTAAGACAGCCATCTATCTAGGCACAGCGTTGCCGCTGCACTCCAGCCACCTCCTCAACGCAGCCGGGCCGGCTTTGTGTGCGTTTCCACGGTGTTGCTCCGGATAGAGTTTACAGCGATGAGCAGTTCCCAGTCATCGGGCGGGTGCTTATCTCCGCCTTTCCACCCTTACCTCAGCTGCTGCCCCCCCAAATGAGGAACATTTCAGACCGAGGCGGTATATCTCTGTTGCACTTTTCCTGAAGTCGCCTTCGGCGGGCGTTACCCGTTATCCTTGCCCTACGGAGCCCGGACTTTCCTCATGGACGGCCTTTCGACCTGCCCACGCGGCTGTCCAGCTTACTTGCTCTATGATTGTACTTCAACTTTGCATGATTGTCAAATGGGAGTTTATGCGTTATAATGATCTGATGTCATTTTACTCCTATGAGGAAAGGGAGGCAACGGTCCATGCAATCAATTCTATGGGATTATTTGAATTCACTCAAGGGTAAAAAAATTGCCGTCATCGGCATGGGGGTGTCCAACGCCCCGCTGGTAAAGAAAATGTTACAGGCCGGACTGACAGTCCGTGTGTGTGATAAACGAGAGAGAGATGATTTTGACGGTCTGTCTGAGCTGGAGTCCAAGGGCTTGAAGGTGAGTCTGGGCCCCAACTATCTGGACGGCCTGGAGGGGGCAGATGTGATTTTCCGCACCCCTGGGGTGCGGCCTGACCTGCCCCAGATTGCCAATGCCGTGGCGGCAGGCGCACAGTTGACCTCCGAGATGGAAACATTTTTGGACCTGTGTCCGTGCAGTGTCATTGCCGTCACCGGCTCGGACGGAAAGACCACCACTACCACTATCATTGCCGGACTGCTGAAAGCAGCAGGCTATCGCACCTTTGTGGGCGGAAACATCGGCCACCCGCTGCTGTGTGAGGTGGACGAGATCCGTCCCGACGACATGGTGGTGTTGGAACTGTCCTCCTTCCAGCTGATGACCATGCGCCAGAGTCCCAACGTGGCGGTTATCACTAATCTGTCCCCCAACCATCTGGACGTCCACAAGGATATGGAGGAGTACGTTGCCGCCAAGCGCAACATCTTCGCCTATCAGGACACCGGGGACAAGCTGGTGCTCAATGCAGACAATGAGATCACCGCTGGATTTGCCTCTCAGGCCCGGGGCGAAGTCACCCTGTTCAGCCGCAAAAAGAACCTGGAGCGGGGCGTCTGTGTCCGGGACGGAATGATCTGCTACCACACTCGCCCCATCCTGGCGGCCGACGACATTCTCATTCCCGGAGTCCACAACCTGGAAAACTACATGGCCGCCATTGCCGCCGTGGATGGTCTGGTGTCCGATGAGACCATTCGGGAGTACGCCAAGTCCTTTGGCGGCGTGGTTCACCGCATTGAGCTGGTACGAAAACTGGACGGCGTGCGCTACTACAACGACTCCATTGCCTCCAGCCCCACCCGTACCATTGCCGGCCTGCGCTCCTTCTCGGAGAAGGTGATTCTCATTGCCGGTGGCTACGACAAGCATATTCCCTATGATGTACTGGGCCCGGAGATCGTCAAATCCGTGAAGTGCCTCATTCTCACCGGTGCCACCTCGGACAAAATTCAGCAAGCCACCCAGCAGGCTCCAGACTACACCCCTGGCAATCCCGAAATCCGGCGCTGCGAGAACCTGGAACAGGCCGTTCATACCGCCCACGACGTGGCACAGCCCGGTGACGTGGTGATTTTGTCTCCTGCCAGCGCTTCCTTTGACTGTTTCCGCAACTTTGAGGAGCGGGGCAACAAGTTCAAGCAGTACGTCAATGCCCTGGAGGGAGTGACCGCCCATTGAATACCCTGGAATGTCTCAAAACCCTGTGCCAGACCGGAGGCCCCTCCGGTTATGAGGCACCCATAGCAGACCTGGCTGCCCAGCTTCTCACCCCTTGGATGGATGAGGTGTGGACAGATCGGCTGGGCAACGTCATCGGCCTACGCCGCTGTGGCAACCCCAACGCCAAAAAGCTGTTGCTGGATGCGCACCTGGACCAGATTGGACTGATGGTCACCGGGGCAGAGGACGGGTACCTGCGCTTTGCCTCCATCGGCGGGGTAGACCCCCGGATGCTCCCGGACCGGGAGGTAACCATCCTCACCAAGCCGCCCAGACTGGGCGTGATTGCATGTCTGCCTCCCCATGTACTGTCGGCGGAGGACCGGGAGAAGGCCCCAGCCCTAGGGGAATACTATGTGGACACTGGCCTCTCTCAGGAGACGGTGGAGCGGGAGATTCCCGTGGGCACCCCCATGGTGTTCCGGGAGAGCTTTTTAGAGCTGAGCGGTGGCAAAATTTGCTCCGGCGCTTTGGACGACCGGGCCTGTTTCGCCGCTCTGCTGCGTACCGTGGAATTGCTCAGCCAAGAGCAACTGGACGTAGACCTGTACATCATGGGCAGCACCCGGGAAGAGACCGGGGGGACTGGGGCCATGGTGGGCACCTGTACCATCGACCCGGACTTCTGCGTGGCGGTGGATGTCACCCACGGTGCCACTCCGGACAGCGCCAAAGGCCGGGCCTATGACCTGGGAGGTGGCCCCGCCGTGGGCATTGGCCCCAATATGACCCGCTGGATGACCCGTCGCATGCTAGACAAAGCCCAGGAGCTGGGCATTCCAGTCCAGAAAGAAGTCATGGGCGGAGACACCGGAACCAACGCCTGGGGCATGCAGATTTGCAATGAGGGTATTGCCACAGCAGTGCTCTCTCTGCCCCTGCGCTATATGCACACCCCCGTGGAGGTGGTGGACCTTGCTGACCTGGAGCAGACCGCTCAGCTGTTGGCCGCCTTCACCCGAAACCTGGGAGAGGAGGGAGCACAGGTATGATGGAGTTGTTGAAACAGCTGTGTGCCCTCCCCGGTGTGTCCTCCTTTGAGGATGCCATACGAGATTACATCAAAGAACAGGCCACCCCCTATGTGGACACCGTAAAGGTAGATACTATGGGCAATCTGATTTGCTTCAAAAAGGGCGCAAAGGCCACTGGAACTAAGCTGATGCTCTGTGCTCACATGGACGAGGTGGGACTCATGGTCCGCTCCATCACGGAGGACGGGTATCTGGAATTCGTCTGCGTGGGGGGCATGGACCGCCGGGTCCTGCTGGGCAAGCAGGTGCTGGTGGGAGACCGCCAAGTCCCCGGCGTCATTGGCCTGAAAGCCATTCATATGACCACTACCGAGGAGCGAAAGAAGGTCCCCAAACTGGAGGACTACTACATCGACATCGGAGCTTCCAGCCGGGAAGAGGCGGAGACACTGGTGGAGGTGGGAGACCCCTGCATCTTCCGCAGCGACTGCGTGGAGTTTGGAGACGGATGCCTCAAGGCCAAGGCTTTAGACGACCGTGTTGGCTGCGCAGTTCTCCTGGAGCTGCTGCGTCGGGACCTCCCCATGGATTGCACCTTCGTCTTCACCGCCCAGGAGGAGGTGGGGACCCGGGGTGCCTTTGGAGCGGCCTTCTCTGTGACTCCAGACATCGCCCTGGTGCTGGAAGGCACCACCGCAGCGGACGCCCCCAGCCAGGACCCGGAGGCTCAAATCTGCCACTTGGGGCAAGGCCCGGTGCTGTCCTGGATGGACAAGGGCACCATCTATGATCGGGACCTGTTTGAGCGCCTGCGTGCCGTGGCCCAGGAGCATCACATCCCCTGGCAGCTGAAACACTACGTGGCGGGCAGCACCGACGCCAAAGCCATTCAACGCACCAAGTCCGGTGTGCGAGTAGCCGGTATCTCTGCCCCCGTGCGATATCTCCACGCCCCTGCCAGTGTAGTGAACATAAACGATGTGGAGCAAGTGCTGGAACTGGCCTGGCTGTTTTTACAGTCTGTTGCCGGGGATTGCTGACAGGAGGAACCCAACATGGAATGGATCAATACACTCAATACCCTGTGCCACGCCTTTGGCCCATCTGGGGCCGAGGGGGGAGTGGCACAGATCATAGAAGAGATGGCCCGCCCCTATGTGGATGAGATCACCCGGGACACCATGGGCAATCTCATTTGCCGCAAAAAGGGAAGTGGTCCCCGGCTCATGTTTTCCGCCCACATGGACAGCATTGGCCTGGTGGTGACCCACATCGACGACAAGGGCTTTTTGCGAGTGGGAGCCATCGGCGGCGTTCACGCCGACGCCGTGGTCAACACCCCGGTGCGCTTCCAAAACGGCACCTGCGGCGTCATCGCCGCCCAGGTGGGCTCCACGCCGGGAAAGCGAAACATGGCTGACCTGTACTTGGACATTGGAGCCACCTCCCGAGAGGAGGCGGAACAACAGGTGCAGATTGGCGATGTGGCGGTGTACAATACCCCGGTTTTTCCAGCGGGTACTCTGGTAGCCGGACCCTATATGGACAACCGCATCTCCTGCCAGGTGCTGTTACAGGCCATGGAGCGGCTGCACGACTGCCCCAACGACGTGTACTTCGTCTTCTCCACCCAGGAGGAGGTGGGTCTGCGAGGAGCCAAAACCGCCGCATGGTCCATTGACCCGGACTACGGCATCGCCGTGGACGTCACCAGTGAGGACGGCATTCCCGGTGCCAAGCACACCGCCAGCAGTTTGGCGGGGCAAGGGGCGGCGGTGAAGGTGATGGACCGCTCGGTAATCTGCCACCCCAAGATGGTAAACCTTCTGATGGAGTTGGCCCAGAAGCAGGACATTCCCGCCCAGCGAGATGTCATCCAGGCGGGTGGCACCGATGCCGGAGCCATCCATCAGACCCGCAGCGGCGTATGTACCGGGGGAATTTCCATCCCCTGTCGCTACACCCACACACCCTGTGAGATGGTGTGCGCTGCCGATGTGGAGGCCTGCGTGGAACTGGTGTCCGCACTGGCCCAAACTAAGTTAGAGAAAGAGTGTTAAGAAATATGTCTTTACAGTTTTCTGAGGAGCTGCGCACTCTGGCCCGCCGGGCAGAGGAGACACTAAAAGAGCAGTTTGCCCGTATTGATGCCGTGGCAGAGGCCAACACCCTGCGGGTGCTGGATGCCTTCCGTCAGTATCGAGTGGCGGAGAGCTATTTTGCCGGAACCACTGGCTACGGCTATGACGATCTGGGCCGGGACAAGCTGGATGAGATCTATGCCCACCTGTTTGGCACTGAAGACGCCCTGGTGCGCATCGGGTTTGTCAACGGCACCCACGCCATTTCTGCGGCCCTGTTTGGCTGCCTCCGTCCCGGAGACGTGCTGGTCTCCGCCGTTGGCGCTCCCTACGACACCCTGCTGGGTGTCATCGGTGTTACCGACAAGGGCACCGGCTCCCTGAAGGACTTCGGTGTGGAATACCGCCAGGTGGACCTCACCCCGGAGAACACTCCGGACCTGGAGGGGCTGGCTCAGGCCGTGTCCGACCCCAAGGTGAAAGCGGTGCTCATCCAGCGCTCCAAGGGCTACTCCACCCGGGCCTCTCTGTCCGTGGACGAGATCGGCCACATGTGTGAGATCATCCGCCAGCACAACCCCAATGTTGCCATTATGGTTGACAACTGCTATGGAGAGTTTGTAGAAGAGAAGGAGCCCACCCACGTGGGCGCTGACCTGGTAGTGGGCTCTCTCATCAAGAACCCCGGCGGCGGTCTGGCCCC
>CABPXX010000015.1 GCA_902461475.1 uncultured Eubacteriales bacterium
ACAACGTGGGTGACGTGGCCGGTATGGGCGCCGACCTGTACGAGTCCTACGTGGGCTCCATTCTCGCTACCTTTGCCCTGGGTGTCACCGCCTATTCGTCTCAGGGCAAGTCCTGGGAGGCCATGCTGCTGCCCATCGCCCTGGCCGTGGTAGGCATTCTGTGCTCCATCATCGGTTCCTTCCTCATCCGCACCAAAGAGGGAGCCACTCAGCGGGAGCTGCTGGCCACCCTGCGCCGGGGCCGTGCTGGCTGCTGTCATTGCCGCCCCCCTCACCTACTTCCTATTGGGCAGCTGGGGCGTGTACGTGGCCATCCTCTGCGGTCTGGTAGGCGGCTGCGCCATTGGCTATTTCACCGAATATTACACCTCGGACACCTACAAGCCCACCCGTGAGTTGGCTGAGGCCACCGAGACCGGAGCCGGCACCACCATCATCGGCGGTCTGTCCCTGGGTATGCTCTCCACCATCGCCCCCATCCTCATTGTGGGCGTGGCAGTCCTTGTCTCCTTTGTGGCCGCTGGCGGCACCCTGACCACCAGCGCCGACAACTACACAGAACTGTTCTCCAAGGGCCTCTACGGCATCGGCATCGCCGCTGTGGGTATGCTCTCCACCCTGGGCATCACCCTGGCCACCGACGCCTACGGCCCCGTGGCGGACAACGCCGGCGGCATCGCCGAGATGTCCGGCCTGGGCGAGGAAGTGCGCAACCGCACCGACGCCCTGGACTCCCTGGGCAACACCACCGCCGCCACCGGCAAGGGCTTTGCCATCGGCTCCGCCGCCCTCACCGCTCTGGCCCTGCTGGTGTCCTATGTGGACATCGTGTCCGTGAAGCTGGAGGCCAAAGGCCTGGCCATTGACCTGTCCCTCACCAATCCCGCCGTGCTGGTGGGTCTGTTTGTGGGCGCCATGCTCACCTTCGTCTTTGCCGCTCTCACCATGAGCGCCGTGCAGCGGGCGGCCCAGTCCATCGTCATGGAAGTGCGCCGTCAGTTCCGGGAAATCCGGGGCATCATGGAAGGCACCGCTGACCCCGACTACGCCGCATGTGTGGGTCTGTGCACCAAGGGCGCGCTGAAAGAGATGGTGGCCCCCTCCCTGCTGGCCATCGTGGTCCCCATCCTCACCGGCCTGATTCTGGGCCCTGAGGGCGTGGTGGGTCTGCTGGGCGGCGTGTCCGTCACCGGCCTTGCCCTGGCCGTATTCATGTCCAACGCCGGCGGCGCCTGGGACAACGCCAAGAAGTACATCGAGGCCGGACACCATGGCGGCAAGGGCTCCGACTACCACAAAGCCGCCGTCATCGGCGACACCGTGGGCGACCCCTTCAAGGACACCTCCGGCCCCTCTCTGAACATCCTCATCAAGCTGGTTTCCACGGTTTCCATCGTGTTCTCCGGTTTGATCGTGGCGGTCCAGGCGTTTATGTGCTAATTTTTGGGCATCCCAGAAAATTCATTCTCGCAATATTGACAAATATAGACATATAGTTTACACTATTTTTGCGTCCGCGGATTTTTGGAAAGGAGGAATTTACATGAAACGCTGTGTCAGTCTCTGCTTAGCATGTATCGTGTTTGTAACCCTGCTGTCCAACCGAGCATTCGCATTAAGTTCCCCTTATTCCCCACCTGATTGCGTTCAAGAATCTCTCAGCGTAGGTGATAGCTATGTTATCCAACCAAAATATGGCGAGCGTGAAGAAGTAACTGTTCTCAAACGGGAAGAAACAACCGTTGAAACAACACCTTCGGGACAACCACGAGATGGCTTCAGTTTTCCTGCTGCTGGAAGCAGTGTTTTAATTTCAAAGACCGGAGGTCCCACTGTTGAAGTTAGTCTTTCAGTCAGTTGGAAAATATTCACTGTTTCTATTGGTGCAGGTTTTATGGCAGATCATCCCAGCATCTCAACTATTACCGTAAACATTCCAGCTGATAACAATTATTATCGTGTTAAGTTAGTTCATACTTATCTTGTTGAACACCTTAAAGTTGAGCAATATAGATACAATGAACATATAGGTACCGCTTATGTGGATAAATATAGAGTAATTGCCGTCAAGGGTGACTTGGAAAAAACTCGAACGGGCTAATATGTCAGTGACTTCACTCCTCTGTACTCAGAATAGAGGTGATGGTACTATGTCAACAAAGACAAGAAAACTGGTGCTGTTGTTGGCAGGTGTGCTCTGTATTGGACTGATTTCCTTCTTTTTCGTCCGACGCTATCAGTCTAGCTTTTTCCGCCTGACCCAATGGTTGTATGACCTACCCGCCACCACCACAGCGGAGGATTTGGAGAAACAGGGCTTCGTCAACCTGACAGACGTGCAAAACGGCCCCGTTGAGAAGGTGGAAAGTTACTTTAAAATCGACGCCTATTTCCCCCAGATCTTAAAAACCTTCACCGAAACCGACGAGGGGTTGGTGGTGCGCATTTTCCAGCGCCACCGTACCGCCAGGATGGTGAGTATGACCACCTATAAGGTTCAGCTTCAGGGTGCCGTGGACCCCGGCGCTTTCTACCAGATACAGCCACAGCTCAAAACCGGTGACGACGGCACCCAAGAGGTGTGGCTGGTACGGTTGGACTCCAGCAGCAAGCAGCCCACGGGTTACGAACAGCTGTTGTATCGGTATCAAGGACAATAATCTTCCCCAGAGAAGGCGGTCTCATCCAAGGACTCTTCTGGTTGGTGTTATCCTCTGTACCCTCCCCGAACTTCGGTTCGGGGAGGTCTTTTTCTACCTTGGCATTCGTGGTACAATTTTTTTGCACTTCTTTGCAACGTTTTCAAAGCTTCCCAGTCTTATGGGTGAAGGGGGTGATGGTGTGGCAGATTTTGAGCGGATATACACCGACCATTTTCCCAGCGTATACAAATACATCTTTTCCATGTGTCGGAACCCGGCCATCGCCGAAGAGGTAACCCAAGAGGCCTTTTACAAGGCCATGATGCACATGGACCAATTTGACAGCACCTGTCAGCTGTATGTCTGGCTGTGTCAAATCGCGAAAAACACCTATTTCACCTACCACCAAAAACAAAAACGCCAGGTATCGGAGGGAGAGGCCGACTGGGCCCAGGAGGCTGCCCCGGACTTTGAGCGGGACCTCATGGACCAGGAGACCGCCCGCAGGCTCCACGTGCTGCTCCACCAGCTCCCGGAGCCCTACAAGGAAGTCTTTTCCCTGCGGGTCTTTGGCGAGCTGCCCTTTGCCCAGATCGGAGAACTGTTTGGCAAGACGGACAGCTGGGCCAGAGTCATCTTCTACCGGGCCAAAACCAAGCTGAGGAGGGATTTCAATGAAAACACCGTGTAACGTCATACGGGACCTGCTCCCCCTGTACCAGGACGGCGTGTGCAGCCCAGAGAGCCGTCAGCTGGTGGCCGAGCACCTGGAGGAATGCGAGACCTGCCGGACCGAGTGGGAGCGGATGCACGCCCCTCTGCCCACTGACCACCCCCAGGTTGAGGAGCATACTGTGGCAAAGGCGGCATCCACTGCTTGGAAGCGGGGACAGCGGCGGGCCTTCTCGAAGGGCTTTGTCGTTGCTGTGATTCTGGTCATTGCGGGGTGTTGGCTGGTGGGTCTGTGGAACACGCTCCATCCCCCTCTCCAGCAGGTGACAGGACGCATTGTAGAAACTCGAGTGGATAACAGTACAGGCAACGTGTCCTACCTAGTGTGTACGTCTCAGGGCGATACGGTTGCACTGCTCGTGGATGACAATACCCTGGTTATGTCCCACTTGAACGAATATATCGACCAGGACCTCCATACTGGAAGAATTACCAGTGCTCTGCGCATCTCCGCCGAACTGGGCAGCACCAAAGAGCCCATTCTCGACCAGGACGGGGAGGAGATTCCCCTCTATACCGCCCAGCTGGTGGAGATCAACGCCTATCAGAAGCCAGAGTCTGTCTTCCTGAAGGATGACACCGAAGTGGAAGTCTGGCAAGGTGATGGAAGCGTACTGTACGCCCTGCCCGATGGTCCTGAACTGTTACAGGTAAACCACTATGTGCCGGACGACCTGACCATGGTTGAGCCAGGAGACTCGGTGTATATCGCCCAGGAAGTGGAAGAAAAAATCCTAGCCTACTACCAACAACAGGACCTGCTGTACGACCTTACATCCGAACTAGAGCAGGCTTATCAGGACTATCTCCAATGGAATGATTCTTCTCCCTTCCCCATCCACAGCATCACACAGAGCGTACAGCTCACCGCATACAGCCCGGAGATTCTCTATTACCTCACCACAGCTTCTTGCTATACCGAGGGACAACCTGCCCGGCATATCCAAGTGAGCGCAGCCTTTCACCGAAGCAACGGCGAGGCCATCGCTTACCGGGATTTATTTACCTGCACACCGGAGACTCTCATTCAAACTCTGATGGACGCCGCAAACATTACCGACTCAGCCCAGAGAGAGGAGATGGCGCGCACGTTTGACCCGGAGTATCTCTGTTTCTCGAAGCACGCTTGCATGGTTGATTGCCCGGAAGACACCCTCTCCCAGTCCTCAACCTCCCACACCTTCCACTTTGATTACGATGAGAGCATCTTGGATTTGATGTATCCCTGGGCCGTCCCCTATTTCCAGTGACCGCCCCAAAATCCCCGAACTTCGGTTCGGGGATTTTTTTGCAATTTCCACCCCTCAGCCCTTGCAAAGTGGGGGATTGTTTGCTACACTAAAGCGAAAGTGACAAATCACTCCCAAGGAGGTTTTCCCTATGATTACCATTCACAACCAGGGCATGAGCTGGCAGAAGGGCCAGCTGGTCCCGGCCGAAAAGACTCAGGCTGGCGTGGAGTCCACCATGGCCTATGCCATTCTCAAATCCCACAACACCTCCGGGTCCATGGAGCGGCTCTCCCTACGCTTTGACGCCATGGCCTCCCACGACATCACCTACGTGGGCATCATCCAGACCGCCCGGGCCTCCGGCCTGAAGGAGTTCCCCCTGCCCTATGTGCTCACCAACTGCCACAACTCCCTGTGCGCCGTGGGCGGCACCATCAACGAGGACGACCACAACTTCGGCCTGTCTGCTGCCAAGAAGTACGGCGGTGAGTTTGTCCCCGCCCACCAGGCTGTCATCCACTCCTACATGCGGGAGCGGTACGCTGCCCCCGGCAAGATGATTCTGGGCTCGGACTCCCACACCCGGTACGGCGCTTACGGCTGTATGGCCATTGGCGAGGGTGGCCCCGAGCTGGCCCGTCAGCTGCTGTGCAAGACCTATGACATCGCCTATCCCCAGGTGGTGGGCATCTACCTCACCGGAGCCCCCCGCCCCGGCGTGGGTCCCCAGGACGTGGCCCTGGCCCTGGTCAAGGCCACCTTCCAGTCCGGCGCGGTGAAGAACGCCGTCATGGAGTTCTTCGGACCCGGCGTGGCCAACCTGTCCATGGACTATCGGTCCGGCATCGACGTGATGACCACCGAGACCACCTGTCTGTCCTCGGTGTGGCAGACCGACACCAACACCCAGACCGCCCTCACCCTCCTGGGCCGTGGCGCGGAATATCACCCCATGCAGCCCAAAGAGGGGGCCTACTATGACCGGGTGGTGTGTGTGGAGCTGGACAAGGTGCAGCCCATGATCGCCCTGCCCTTCCACCCCTCCAACGCCTTCCCCATCGCCGAGTTCCAAGAGAACATGGAGGACATGCTCCACATGGTGGAGCAGAACACCCGGGACCAGCTGGGCATTGAGCCCCCCGCTCCCCTGTCCGCCAAGATCAAGGACGGCAAGTTCCACGTGGACCAGGCCGTCATCGCCGGCTGCTCCGGCGGCACCTATCAGAACCTGCGCCGGGCCGCTGAGATTCTGGGCACCACCGCCACCGGGTCCGACCACTTCTGGCTGTCCTGCTACCCCGGCTCCATGCCCGTGATGCAGGAGCTGACCCGTCAGGGCTACATCACCACCCTCATGGCCGCTGGCGCCTCGGTGCGTTCCTGCTTCTGCGGCCCCTGCTTCGGCGCCGGAGATGTGCCCGCCAACGGAGCCTTCTCCATCCGCCACTCCACCCGCAACTTCCCCAACCGGGAGGGCTCCAAGCCCGGCGAGGGCCAGGTGTCCTATGTGGCCCTGATGGACGCCCGCTCCATCGCCGCCACCGCCAAGATGGGCGGCGTACTCACCGCCGCCGACCAGCTGCCTGACGTGCCCGCCGACCGGGCCGACGAGCAGTGGACCTATGACGGCTCCTCCTACCAGTCCCGGGTCTACTACGGTGTGAGCAAGGCCAACCCCGACGAGGATCTGGTGTTTGGCCCCAACATCGCCGACTGGCCCGAGCAGATTGCCCTGCCGGAAAACCTGATGCTCACCGTGGCCTGCGCCATCTACGACCCCGTCACCACCACCGACGAGCTCATCCCCTCCGGTGAGACCTCCTCTTACCGCTCCAATCCCCTGCGCCTGTCGGAGTTCGCCCTCAGCCGCAAGGACCCCCAGTACGTGCCCCGGGCCAAGGAGATTCAGAAGGTGGAGCAGCTGCGCCGCCAGAATCCCCAGGACCCCCAGGTGGTGGCCGCTCTGGCAGGGTATGAGCCCGCCAACACCGGGCTGGGCTCCCTGGTGATGGCCCTGAAGCCCGGCGACGGCTCTGCCCGGGAGCAGGCCGCCTCCTGCCAGCGAGTGCTAGGCGGCTGCGCCAACATCGCCCAAGAGTACGCCACCAAGCGCTACCGCTCCAACGTGGTCAACTGGGGCATGCTGCCCTTTATCGCCAGTGAGCTGGAGCAGCTGAACCTCCAGCCCGGTGACCGGGTGTACATCCCCAGCATCCGTGCCCTCCTCCAGGGCGATGGTGAGACCGTGGAAGCCCAGGTGCTGCGGGATGGTACCTCTACCCCCGTCACCCTCTCTCTCCCCGGCCTGACCCGGGAAGAGCGGGATATCATCCTGGCTGGCTGCCTCATCAACTACTATGCACAGTAACCGAAGTACCGTCCATTCAATGATTTAGGAGGTAAGGCAATGTTAAGCCGCATCCACCGCTTTCATCATGCAGTCGTGATGCAGCCCGCAGTCCCTGCTGATCCAGCAGAACAACGGGCTTACATTGCCATACACTTTTTCAGGTAATTAGAGTGTATTTCTAATCTGATAAAGCAAAACGCAGTGCAGGCTATGAATCAATCTTAGCCTGCACTGCGTTTTTATACTTTGTATAGGAGGTTTCGATATGGGAACGAAAGACTCTTTAACCAATTATTATGAGTCGTACGATGAAGAAGGTCGTCTTCTCTCAAAACATGGCATGGTGGAGTATATCACCACCATGAAATACATTGAAACGTATCTCCAGCCTAATATGCGGGTCTTGGAGATTGGGGCAGGAACGGGGCGATACAGCCACGCTTTGGCACAAAAAGGCTATCGAGTGGATGCAGTGGAATTAGTTGCGCATAATATCGAACTCTTCAAGCAAAACACCATGGAAGACGAACCCATAACCATCACCCAAGGCAATGCCATGGATTTGTCTGATTTTGAGAGCGATACGTATGATATCACTCTGCTGCTCGGTCCGATGTATCATTTATTCACAAGAGAAGATCAGTTAAAAGCCTTATCAGAAGCCATCCGAGTGACAAAGAAAGACGGTATCATTTTTACGGCCTATTGTATGGGGGATGCAAGCGTTTTGTCATACGGTTTTGTTCGTGGCGAAATCTACAACATTATTGAGAAATGTAATGTCAACCCGGAAACATTTGATACCTTTTCAAAGCCGTGGGACATATTTGAGTTGTACAGAAAGGAAGATATTGATCAGCTTCGTTTCCAGTTTCCTGTTACTCAGCTTCACTTCGTTGCTTCGGATGGCTACACCAATCATATGAGGGAAACCGTAGACCAAATGGATGACCAAATGTACGACTTGTATCTAAAGTATCATCTTGCAACTTGCGAAAGACAAGATATGATTGGGTACTCTCATCACACACTTGATATATTCCGAAAGGAATAGAGAAACGGTGCAACCCGTTTTCTCATAGGGAGAAATAGGACCCCAGCAGCATCACCGCCAGAGCCACCCAAAAGAGGGGAGCGGGTACCACGCCAAAGAGCACCAGGGACAGCGCCGCCCCGATGAAGGGAGCCAGTGCATAAAAGGCGCTGGTGCGGGCCGCTCCCAGCTCCCGCTGGGCGTAGACATAAAAGTAAATACTCAGCCCGTAGGCCACAAACCCCAGAACCAGGGCCAGCAGAATATAGCTTAGCTGGAAAAACCGCTCTCCCATCACCAGGGCCACCACCAGCGCCCCCAGACCGGACCCAAAGCCCTTGATTGTGACGATCTGCACCGGGTTTTTGGCGGACATCATGCGGGTACAGTTGTTCTCCAGACCCCAGCACAGACAGGCCCCCAGCACCAACAGGGAGCCGGGAGAAAACTCCCATCCGCCCCCACCCGGCTCCAGGGAGAGCAGCACGCTGGCCAAGGTCACCAGCCCAATGCCCAGCCACAGCCGAGGGGTGATGCGCTCGTGGAAGATGAGCCACGCCAACAGGCTGGTGGCCACGATCTCAAAGTTGTTCAGTAAAGACACATGGGCCACCGAACACTGGCGTAACCCCACCAGGAGGAGAATGGGGGCCGCGATGTCCAGCACCACCATGGCCACCGTGTAGGGCAGCTCCCGGGCCGTGAGGGGCTGCTCTTTTTGCCCCTTCCCCCACCGTCCCAACAGCCACATGCCCAGCCCTGCTCCCAGGTACAAAAAGCCCGCCAACATGGTGGCGGGAATCTGCCCCATGAGCAGCTTGGACAGGGGCGTACTCAGGGCATACAGCGCCGCAGCCAGCACCGCATAGCCCGTGGCTCGTCTCCTCTTTCCCATTCGCAACCTCTCCTCTTGACCTCCGGTCCCGTTTCTCCTACAATAGATACCGTACATCGTGTATGATAACAGTATAGAAGTACGGTAGGAGGGGTTGCAACAGGCAAACCGCCCCAGATGACCGTTACGGAACAGTTTCCCATTTTTGTTCGGGAGGTACGTATGGATCGCAGACAACAAAAGACCCGGGCCGCCATTGTGCAGGCCTTTACCCTGCTGGTGCAGAAAAAGCCCTTTGAGCGCATCACCGTCCAGGAGATCATCGACCAGGCCAACGTAGGCCGCAGCACCTTCTATGCCCACTTTGAGACCAAGGACGAGCTGCTGCGCTCCATGTGCACAGACATCTTCCACCATGTATTCCACCACGCCCTGCCCCAGGAGCAGGAAGCGGGGTGCGACACCGGGCTGCAAAACCTCCAGGTAAAGCTGGGCCACGTGCTCTACCACCTGGGAGAGCACAAATCGGTCTTGAAGGGCATCCTGTCCAGCCAGAGCAGCCCTCTGTTTCTGGGCTATCTGGAGGAGTATCTACACCAGCTGTTCCAGGGATATGCCGATGAATTCGACCCCCGTATTCCCAGGGACTTTCTCCTCCACCACCTCACGGGCTCCTTCTGTGAGGCGGTGAAGTGGTGGGTCAACTGTCCCCAGCCCCAGCCGCCGGAGACGGTGGCCTCCTATTTCATGATGACCTTGGGCCACTTTGTCCCATAAAAAACGGATTGCACTCAACGTGCAACCCGTTTCTCTTTGTAAAAGCCCGCCTGAGCCAATCGGTGGCGCAGCAGGCTGCCCAGACCGATGGCAAGGACGATCTTGGCCAGGTCAAAGGGGATGAAGGGAGTCACGCACAGCCCCAGAGCCGCCCCAACCGAATAGCCCCCCTGCCAGCAGAACCAGGCGGTGCCCAGCAGATAGCAAAGGGCGGTGCCCAACATCAGCCCCAGGGCGTGGAGCCACTTGGACCGGGTGTGGTCAATGATCCAGCCCCCCACCAGGGCCATGGGCAGATAGCCCAGCAAATAGCCCCCAGTGGGCCCCAGCAGCTGCCCGGCCCCGCTGCCAAACCCGGAGAACACCGGGAGCCCGGCCAGACCCACCAGCAAATACACCAGGCAGCTCACCGTCCCCCACTTCCACCCCAGCAGATACACCGCCAGGAAGATGGCCAGGTTGGCAAAGGCCACAGGGACCGGGCCAATGGGCACGGAAAAGGGGCTGAGGACACAGATTACCGCCGCCAGTACCCCGCAGCTACACAACTTTTGTATGGTCTCATGCTTCATATGGTAGTCCTCGAATTGTATACTAAATTCGATTGTAAGTATACAATATAACTTTTCCCCTGTCAACCGCTTGCCTTTGCCCTCAATGTGTGATATCTTAGATGGGATTACTCTATGAAAAATGTGAGGGACGAACCGTGGCAAACGTGAAGTATCTATTCCAGCGCGTGATGAATATGAACTACAAGGCCATGTGGGAGAAAATGAGCTCCATCCACAAGAAGACCGGGCGGTCCCGGCTGGCCATTTTCCGGGACATGAAGGACTGCGCCGTGAAGTACGGGGCGGGGTATATGGACTATGACCTGTTTGAGATGTACAATCTCACACCGGAGCAGCGGGACACCTACCTCACCCGAGGCCGCAACAACGCCCTGGTGGTAAAGTACAACGGCAAGGCCTACACGGGGCAGTTTGACGACAAGGTGCAGTTCAACACCCTCTTTGGCAAGTACCTGCACCGGGACTGGGTACCGGTGACCGGGGACAACCGGGAGCAGGTGATGGCGTTTTTGGCCGCCCACGAGGTGTTCATGGCCAAGCCCTCCCAGGGCAGTTGTGGCTGGGGCATTGAAAAGATCCGCCGTACCGACTATCCCTCTCTGGACGCCCTCTATGACTATCTGGTGCAGCGGGCCCCCAAGCTGGAGCTGGAAGAGGTTCTGGAGCAGCACCCCCAGGTGTCCGCCATCTACCCCGGCTCCATCAACACCGTGCGCATGGTGACCATCCGAGGCAAGCACGGCAAGGTGTACCTGGTCACCGCCATGTTCCGCATCGGCAACGGCAAGTTTGTGGACAACTTCAACAGCGGCGGCATGGTGGCCCCCATGGACCCAGAGCGGGGCGTGGTCATTGACCGGGCTCTGGACAAGGCCAAGAACCTGTATGAAAACCACCCCGCTACCGGAACTCCCATCAAGGGCTTCCAATTTCCCGACTGGGACAAGGCGGTGGCTATGGTATCTGAGGCTGCCCAGGTCATTCCCCAGGTGGGGTATGTGGGCTGGGACGTGTGCTTTACCCCCAACGGCCCCTGTCTGGTGGAGGGCAACCCCTTCCCCGGCCACGACATCTATCAGCTGCCGGTGCACACCCCGGACAAGATCGGAATTATGCCCCGGTTCCGGGAAATCGAGGCCCAGGAGCAACAGGCAAAGAGCTAAAAAAATCCCTCGGCTTTCTGGAAAGCCGAGGGATTTTTTTATAGATAATAGGCCAATCTGGGACTTCCATCCTCCAGATAGATG
>CABPXX010000016.1 GCA_902461475.1 uncultured Eubacteriales bacterium
CCACCACCCGCTCCATCACCTGAGAACTCACAAAGGGCCGAGCCCCATCGTGGATACCGATGAGCTTGGCCTGAGGGGACACCTCGGCCACCCCCAACTGTGCAGACTCCACCCGGGTGGCGCCGCCCCGTACCACTTTCGTCACTTTCGTCAGTGTCATCTCCCGGGCCAGGGCCGCCACGGGGCCCACCAGGTCTTCCCGGGCGACCACCACGATCTCCTCCACCCGGTCACTGGCCTCCAGAGCAGCCAGGGTGTGGGCCAGCACCGGCCGATCGTCCAACTCCAGGAACATCTTATCCTGTCCCATGCGCTGGGACGAGCCCGCCGCCACCACAACCATGGCACAGCCTGGGGCCTGGGTCCCCTTTCGTTTCCGTCCAAACAATGACATATGTCTTCCTCCACTGAGAAAAAAGGAGCCGAGCGGCTCCTTTTTTGTTTTATTGGTGCAGAACCTTGTTGACCCGCTCCTCTATCGCTTCATAGGGCATGCTCTGGGCCAACACCAGCTCGGAAATCAAAATCTGCTTGGCTGAGTGGAGCATCTTCCGCTCCCCGGTGGACAGCCCCTTCTGGGTCTCCCGGTACATCAGCCCCTTGACCACCTTGGCCACCTCCAGCAAATTTCCGCTTTTGATGCGCAGCATATTCTCCCGGTACCGTTGGTTCCAGTTGGACGTCATGTCCACCTGAATGTCCTCCATCTCCGAGAGAATATGGGTGGCCTCTTGACCGGACACCACGGGGCGGACGCCGATCTCGTCGCTGTGTTCTGTGGGAATCATGACCATAGTTTGAGCAAATAGTAGTCCTGAACCTTCCCAGCTACCTTCTTGCGCACAATGGAGTCAATGACTCCCGCCCCATGCATAGGATGTACCACCTTATCACCAATCTGATACACGATTCCACCTCCCAAATGTGTATAATATCACAAAGTTAGTATACCCCTTTTCCCAATGCAATGCAAGCGGGAGGAAAATATTTCCCAAGAAAAATACGCTCTGTTTACAAAAAAAAGAGGCGCTGCAAGCCTGTGGCTCACAGCACCTCTTGGGGTCATTTCACTTGGTTGCGCAGAACGCCGATGTGGGAGATCTCCACCTCCACCACATCCCCGGACTGCATGGGGCCAATGCCAGCGGGGGTTCCCGTGGCCACCACGTCACCCGGCTCCAGAGTCATGGAAGCGGTGATAAACTCCAGCAGATTTGGCACGGTGGTGATAAAGTCCTGGGTGTTCCCCTGCTGGACCACGTTGCCGTTGAGGCGGGTGGTGACCTCCAGGCGGTCGGGGTCCAACCCCACCCCTGGCAACCCGTCCACCACCCAGGGGCCCACAGGGCAGAAGCCATCCATGGACTTTCCACGGGTCCACTGCCCGTCGTGCTTCTGCACGTCCCGGGCGGTGACGTCGTTGAGGCAGGTGTAGCCCAGCACATACCCTGCATAGTCCTCTGCACGGATTTTAGAGGCCCGGCGGCGGATGACCACCGCCAGTTCACCCTCGTAGTCCAGGCGCTGGACAAACTCCGGCGGCTCGATCTCCCCGCCAGGGGTGTTGAGGGCATTGAGCCCTTTCATGAAGAGGACGGGGAATCCGGGGGGCTCAGCCCCCATCTCCCGGGCGTGCTCGGCGTAGTTCTTACCCACACACACAATCTTAGTGGGAGTACAGGGAGCCAACAGAGAGCAGTCTGCCAGCTTGACGCTGCCTCCGTCGTACTCCACGCCCTCATAGGGGGCGCAAGTGAGGGGCTTCACCTGCTCTCCCTCCACCACGCCCCACTGGGGGCCGCTCTGGCTGAGAAACCGCACGTACTTCATCCCTCAGCCCTCCATATGATTGAAGATCAGCTCCAACAGGGCCTGCTTGCCGTCCCCCTTCTCCGCGGAGAAAGGTATGACGGGGACGGTCTCGGGCAGCTCCAGGGTGTCCCGCACCCGCTGGAGGTTCCCCTCCACCTCGCTCTTTTTCAGCTTATCCAGCTTGTTGGCCACCACCACATAGGGCTTGTCAGTGGTGAGGAAGAAGTCGCTCATCACCTTGTCGTCCGCCGTGGGCTTGTGGCGGGCATCCACAATGAGAATGCCCAGGGTCATCAGAGAGGTATCGGCAAACCAGCCCTCAATGAGCTTGGCCCACCGGGCCCGCTCAGCCATGGACACCTTGGCGTAGCCGTAGCCGGGCAGGTCCACCAGATAGAGCTGCTTGTCAATGAGGAAGTAGTTGATGTGGGTGGTCTTGCCGGGGGCGGAACCCACCCGGGCAAAGTTCTTACGGTTGAGCAGACGGTTGATCACTGAGGATTTGCCCACGTTGGACCGCCCGGCAAACACCACCTGAGGCAGAGCGTCCCGGGGAAAGTCGGCGGGCTTGGCCGCCGAGCGGACGAACTCCGCCTGATTCAAATTCAACTTCATATGGCTCACCTCACTGGCACAGATTTACTGCCGTCCCAGGGGCCTTTGCCTCCGGGGGCAGAACGGCGTCAGACGCTTTGGGGGGCTGGCCGTCGGAGACCAGCGCACAGGCCAGCACCTGGTCGGCCTGGGACACAGGGATAAACTTCAAACTCTCCCGCACCAGAGGGTCAATCTCCTCCAGGTCCTTCACATTGTCCTCGGGGAGGATCACGGTACTCATGCCATTGCGCAGAGCGGCCATGGTCTTCTCCTTCAGACCACCGATGGCCAGCACCCGCCCCCGGAGGGTGATCTCCCCGGTCATAGCCACGTCACCCCGCACCGGGGTTCCGGTGAGGGCGGACACCATGGCAGTGGTAATGGCAATACCGGCCGAGGGGCCGTCCTTGGGCACGGCTCCCTCAGGGAAGTGGACGTGGATGTCCTTGTCCTTGTAGAAGGTGCCGGACAGGCCCAGCTGGCTGGCCCGGCTGCGGATGAAGGACAAGGCGGCCCGGGCGGACTCCTTCATCACGTCCCCCAGGTTGCCGGTAAGCTCCACCTTTCCAGTGCCCTCCACCACGTTGACCTCCACCTCCAGGATTTCGCCGCCCACCGAGGTCCATGCCAGGCCGTTGACCACGCCCACCTGGGGCTGGCCCGCCGCCTTGTCCTTGGCGTAGCGTCGGGTGCCCAGGAAGTCGGACAGGTTGTCCGGGGTGATGTGTACGCTCTTGCACTCCTCCCGCACCAGCTTCATGGCGGACTTCCGGCACAGCTTGTCCAGCAGCCGCTCCAGGCGGCGCACCCCGGACTCCCGGGTGTAGCCGGAAATGATCTGGTGCAGGGCCTGGTCGTTGAGCTTCACCTGGGTACGGGTGAGGCCGTGGGCCTTGAGCTCCTTGGGCCACAGGTGGCGCTTGGCAATCTGCACCTTCTCCTCATCGGTGTAGCTGCCCAGTTCAATGATCTCCATCCGGTCCAGCAGAGGCCGGGGGATGGTATCGGTGGTGTTGGCCGTGGCAATGAACAGTACCTCGGACAGGTCAAATGGCATCTCCAGGTAGTGGTCCCGGAAGGTGGCGTTCTGGTGTACGTCCAGCACTTCCAACAGGGCGGCGCCGGGGTCGCCCCGGTGGTCGCTGCCCACCTTGTCCAGCTCGTCCAGTACCAGCACCGGGTTGACACTCCCCGCCTGGCGGATGCCGGCAATGATGCGTCCGGGCATGGCCCCTACATAGGTCTTGCGGTGGCCTCGAATCTCTGCCTCATCGTGGACGCCGCCCAGGGAAATGCGGGCCAGCTTCCGGTTCATGGCCCGGGCCACGCTCATGGCAATGGAGGTCTTACCCACACCGGGCGGGCCCACCAGGCACAGCACCTGGCCCTTCAGATTGGGAGACAGCTGCTTGACGGCCACAAACTCCAAAATGCGCTCCTTCACCTTTTCCAGTCCGTAGTGGTCGGCCTCTAGCACCTTGGACACGGCGGCCACGTTGGTCCGCTCCTTGGTGCGCACCGTCCAGGGTAGCTCCAAGCAGGTGTCCAGATAGCCCCGGAGCACCGAGGCCTCGGCGGAGCCATAGGGCTGCTTCTCCAGATGCTTGATCTCCTTGAGCAGTTTTTCCCGTACTTCGTCGGGCAGCTTGGCCTCGGCCACACGCTCCCGGTACTCGGCGATCTCGTCGCCATCGCCTCGGTCGCCCAGCTCTCGCTGGAGCACCTTCAGCTGCTCTCGCATGTAGTAGTCCCGCTGGTTTTCCGCCATCTGCTCTTGGACCTTACCCTCCAGCTCGCTCTCCACCTGACGAATCTCCACTTCCCGGGCCAGGATGCGCACCAGCTTCTCCAGCCGCTTGGCGGGGCGCAGCTCCTCTAGGATGAGCTGTTTGTCCTCAAAGCGCAGGGGCAGGTTCTGGGCGGTGTAGTCAGCTATGTACACCGGGTCATCGCTGGCCAGCAGCTTCAAATACAGCTCCGGGGACACCCGGTCGGACAGCTCGGTGTATCGCTCCACCATGGAATAGATCTGTCGAATCAGGGCCTCGGTGCGGGGTGAGTTCTCCCGGGCGGCGGGTTCCTCCTCCAGCAGCTCCAGCTCGGCGGTGAGGTAGGGCTCGGTGGTGAGCAGTCGCAGCATTTTGCCCCGCTGCTTGCCCTCCACCATCACCCGCACATTGTTGTCGGGCAGACGGAGAATCTGCTTGATGGTGGCCACGGTACCCACCTGATACAGGTGCTCCTGGGCGGGGTTCTCCGCGGCCAGGTCCTTCTGAGTCACCAAGAAAATCTCCCGGTTCCCGGTCATGGCCTGTTCCAGGGCCCGGATGGAGAACTCCCGACCCACATCGAAATGGAGCAGCAGATGGGGAAATACCGTAATGGCCCGCAGGGCCAGGGCAGGCATGGCCACAATTTCCCGCTCGTGTATGGTCTCACTCATGGTTGTATTCCTCCTTTCCACCTCCCAAAAGGAGGCGATATAAGCAAAGGGGCGAGCACAAGGCCCGCCCCTATCAAAATTTCCTTAGGATGCGTTACCCTTCCGGGCCGCCTGTCCGCCCGGCTCCGCCCGCAGAGAGGCTGCACCCAGTCTGGGTCTGGCGGGACGGCCTTCCTCCCGCACCACCTCAGGGGGCTGCTCTCCCCGGATGGCTTCGCGGGTGATGATGACCTTGGCGATGGAGTCGTCCGAGGGCACATCGTACATGATGGGAGTCATCACTTCCTCCAGCACCGCCCGCAGACCACGGGCACCGATCTTCCGCTCCACCGCCTTCTGGGCCGCTGCCTCCAGGGCCTCAGGGGTGAACTCCAGCTCCACGTTGTCATACTCCAGCAGCTTCTGGTACTGCTTGACCAGAGCGTTCTTGGGCTCGGTAAGGATCTGCACCAGCTGCTTGCCGTCCAGGGCCTTCAGGCCGGTGATGACCGGCAGACGGCCCACCAGCTCGGGGATAATGCCGAACTTCAGCAGGTCGTGGGGCTGCACGTTGCGGAAGATGTCCTCCTCGCTGCGCTCGGCAGCGGTGCGCACCTGTGCACCAAAGCCCATGGTCTTCTGGTCCATGCGCTGCTCAATGATCTTCTCCAGACCATCAAAGGCACCGCCGCAGATGAACAGGATGTTCTTGGTGTCGATCTGCAAGAACTCCTGGTGGGGGTGCTTACGGCCACCCTGGGGCGGGACATTGGCCACCGTACCCTCCAAAATTTTCAGCAGAGCCTGCTGCACGCCCTCGCCGGACACATCCCGGGTAATGGAGGTGTTCTCGCTCTTCCGGGCGATCTTGTCGATCTCATCCACATAGATGATGCCCCGCTGGGCCAGCTCAATATCGTAATCTGCCGCCTGCACCAGCCGCAGCAGAATGTTCTCTACATCGTCACCCACATAACCGGCCTCGGTGAGGGTGGTGGCGTCGGCAATAGCAAAGGGCACCTTCAGCACCCGGGCCAGAGTCTGGGCAAAGAGGGTCTTGCCGCAGCCGGTGGGGCCCACCAGGAGGATGTTGCTCTTTTGCAGCTCCACCGAGTCCCCGCCACCAAAATAAATCCGCTTATAGTGGTTGTACACAGCCACGGACAGGGCGATTTTCGCCTGCTCCTGGCCGATAATATATTCATCCAGCACATCCCGAATCTCTCGGGGGGTGGGAATCACGTCGGGCATCTCCGGACTGCCCAGCTCCGGGCGCTCTTCCTCGTCCAGAATGCTCAGGCAGAGGTGGACACACTCGTTGCAGATGTATGCCCCGGGTCCGGCAATGATACGCTCTACCTGCTCCTGATGCTTGCCGCAAAAGGAACAGCGAACGGTTTTGTACTCATCTCGAGCCATGAATTACCTTCCTTTCGTCAGACGTGCCAAAGAGCGAAGACAGTGCTTGTCTCCGCCCTTTTGCATCATCAACGATTATAAATGACCTTGTCAATGAGGCCATAGGCCGCTGCTTCTTCGGCGGTCATGAAATTGTCACGCTCACAGTCGGCGGTAACCTGCTCCACGCTCTTGCCGCAGTTGTCGGCCAGGATCTGGTTCATCCGCTTCTTGATGACTTCCAGACGCTTGAGGTGGATGGCCATATCGGTGATCTGTCCCTGGGTACCGGCAGAGGGCTGGTGAATCATGATCTCCGCATTGGGCAGAGCCAGACGCTTGCCCTTGGTACCGGCAGAGAGCAAAAATGCGCCCATGGAGGCGGCCATACCCACGCAGATGGTGGACACGTCACACTTGATATACTGCATGGTGTCATAGATGGCCATGCCGTCGGTGACGGAGCCGCCGGGGCTATTGATGTAGAACTGAATGTCCTTGTCCGGGTCCTGAGCCTCCAGGTACAGAAGCTGGGCCACAACCAGGGCGGATGTGGTGGCGTTCACCTCTTCACCCAGGAAAATGATACGGTCGTTGAGCAGACGAGAGAAGATGTCGTAGGAACGCTCTCCCCGGCTGGTCTGCTCCACAACATAGGGAACTAAACTCATGGAAACCTCTCCTTCGTTACTGGGAATCAGTCCCAGTATACCCAGCAGCAAGGGAGGAATATTCCTCCCTTGCTGGTTTTTTACGGGATGAAATTACTCGCCCTGAGCCTCGGTGGTCTCAGCCTGAGCCTCTTCCTTCTTCTTGGCGGGCTTCTTGGCGGAGGCCTTCACCAGCTCCAGAGCCTTCTTGGAGCCCAGGTCCTGCTTCATGTCGCTCTCGTTGGTGACCTCACGGACCTGCTCCTCGGTGACGTTGAACTGCTCGGCCAGGCGCTTGACCTCGGCGTCCAGCTCCTCCTGAGTGACCTCGATACCCTCGGCCTTAGCCACAGCATCCAGAGCCAGAGCGGTGCGCACGGCACGGTCAGCGGCGGTTTTAGCCTGGGCACGCACGTCGTCCATGGACAGACCCATGTACTTCAGGTAGTCCTGGAAGTTCAGGCCGTTCTGCTGCATACGCATGGCCTGCTCCTCCACCATCTTGTCGGCGCGGTAGTCCACCATGGCCTCGGGCACGTCGCACACCAGGTTCTCCAGCAGGGCGTCGATGACGGCGGCCTCGTAGTCGCGGTCGGCCTGCTGCTGACGGCGGGCCTTCAGCTTCTCCTTCAGGTCCTTCTTGAACTCGTCCAGGGTGTCAAACTCGGACACGTCCTTGGCGAACTCGTCGTCCAGGGCGGGCTCCTGACGCTCCTTGACCTCGTTGACCTTCACCTTGAAGACCACGGCGGCGCCAGCCAGATCGGCGGTGTAGTTCTCGGGGAAGGTGATGTCCAGGTCCTTCTCCTCGCCGGCCTTCATGCCGATGACCTGCTCCTCGAAGCCGGGGACGAAGGTGCCGGAGCCCAGCTCCAGGGAGTAGTTCTCGCCCTTGCCGCCCTCGAAGGCCACGCCGTCCTTGAAGCCCTCGAAGTCGATGACAGCCACGTCGCCCTTCTTGGCCTTGCGGTCCACGCTCACCAGGCGGGAGGCACGGTCGATGTAGGGCTTCATCTCAGCCTTGACGTCGGCAGCGGTGACCTTCACCTCGGGCTTGGCAACCACCAGGCCCTTGTACTCCTTCACGGAAGCCTCAGGCTGCACGGTGACCAGAGCCTTGAAGGTGAAGCCGTCCTTGCTGACCTCCACGATCTCCAGCTTGGGGTAGGCCACGGGCACAATGCCAGCCTCCTTCAGAGCGGCATCATAGGCAGCGGGATAGGCCTCCTCCACAGCGTCCTCAAAGAACACCTGCGCGCCGTACATCTTCTCCACCATCTTGCGGGGCACCTTGCCCTTGCGGAAGCCGGGGACCATGATGTTCTTCTTCTGCTTGTTGTACACCTTGTTGATGGCGGCGTCAAACTCAGCAGCGCTGACCTCGATGACCAGCTCAATGGCGCTGTTTTCTTTCTTCTCGTTGCTCTTGATGTTCATGTATACGTTCCTCCAACTTAGCCCCGCCTGAGGCTGGGGCTTTCTTTCTGATAAATCCAATCCATTTTATCAGATTGTACAGAATATTTCCACTGTTTTTTTTGTCAATCCAAAATTTTTTTCGGACGGAAGCCGATGTAGTCTGCAGCTACCAGCTGATAGGCCACGCTTCCCTGCATTCCCTCCACCGCCAGACGGTGGCTGGGACCGTGGAGATGGCCGTAGCAGCACAGCTTCACCTGGTACTGCTCCAGCATCTGCAAAATCTCCGGGCACTGGTACCCCTTGTACAGGGGCGGATAGTGGAGAAAGCAGTATTTCTCCGCCTCCCCCGCCGCCTTCAGCGAGGTCTCCAGGCGCATCACCTCCCGGCGAAACACCTTCCCCGAGGGGGCGTTGGCCTGCTCTTCATAGAACCAGCCCCGGGTGCCGCACAGGGCCACATCCCCGTAAAAGGCGCAGTTGTTGTGGAGAATGTGCAGGCGCTCCAGGCCGTTTGCCTGAAAAAAGGCATTCATCTTGGAGGCGGTGTTCCACCAGTAGTCGTGGTTTCCCTTCAAAATCCACTTCTCCCCCGGCAGCCGGGAGTTGAGAAACTCCAGGTCCTTTTTCGCCTCCTCCAGGCTCATACCCCAGGACAGGTCCCCGCACAGCACCACCGTGTCATCGTCCGATACGCAGGAAAAGCCTTCCTCCAGCTTCTCCACATAGCCTTCCCAACTGCCCCCGAACACCTCCATGGACTTGTCGGCGCCCAGAGACAGATGGGTGTCTCCGATGGCATAAAGGGCCATTTCTTCCCTCCTTGTCCCCGGTTAACGCAAGTGCTCCAGCACCTGATCCACCATGTGCTCCTTCTCGGTGACGGTGTCAAACCGGGGCTGCTTGTTTTTCAGTCGGGCCAGAGGCTGGGGCACTTCCACCCCGGTAAGCTGGGACAGCTGGTCCAGAATCTCGGTGCCAGCAGCGTGCTCCTGCACCCCCAGGGCGTCCAGCACGCTGGAGCAGAACTTGAAGGGGCTGGCGGTGGACACCACCACCGTGGGGGTCTCGTCCCCGCTCTCCTTGCGGTACTGCTCCAGCACGTCAAAGGCCACCGCGGTGTGGGGGTCAATGAGGTAGTGCTGCTCCTCCCACATCCGGCGGATGGTCTCCTTGGTCTGGGCATCGTCACAGTACCCGGCGGCAAAGGTCTGGTGCAGCTTGGTCTTGATGGGCACACTCACCTCATAGCTGCCCTTCTCCGCCAACTGCTCCATGTACTCGGTCACCTGCTTGTCATCCCGGCCGGACAACTCAAAGAGCAGACGCTCCAGGTTGCTGGAGATGAGAATGTCCATGGAGGGAGACAGGGTGTTGTGGAAGGGACGGTTGCGGTCATACACACCCGTGCGGAGAAAATCGGTGAGCACGTTGTTCTCGTTGGATGCACAGATGAGGGTCTTAATGGGCACCCCCATCATTTTGGCATAGTAGGCAGCGAGAATGTTGCCGAAATTTCCCGTAGGCACGCAGACATTGATCTCCTGGCCCTTCTCAATGGCGCCCTCCCGGCGCAGATCGCTGTAAGCGGAGATGTAATAGACGATCTGAGGCAGCACACGGCCCCAGTTGATGGAGTTGGCAGAGGACAGGAAATAGCCGCGCTCGGCCAGCTGCTGGGCCAGCTCCTCGTCGGCAAACAGCTTCTTGACCCCGGTCTGGGCATCGTCGAAGTTGCCCACCACAGCGCACACACCCACGTTGCCACCCTCTTGGGTGACCATTTGCAGCTGCTGAATGTCGGACACGCCGTCCTTGGGATAGAACACCAGAATCTGAGTCTTGCTCACATCCTTGAAGCCCTCCAGGGCAGCCTTGCCGGTATCACCAGAGGTGGCCACCAGAATGCACACCGTCTTCTTCTCATCGTTCTTCCGCAGAGAGGCGGAGAGAAGATGGGGCAGCATTTGCAGGGCCATATCCTTGAAGGCACAGGTGGGGCCGTGCCACAGCTCCAGGCAGTAGGTGTTGTCGTCCAGACGGCGCACCGGAGCCACCTCGGGGTCAGAGAATTTTCCACCGCCGTAGGCCGCCCGGGCATATCCCGTCAGCTCAGAGCTGGAGAAGCCCTCCAGAAACCCGTTCAGCACATACACCGCCCGCTGCTGGTAGGACATATCCTTCAGGGACTCCAGGGCATTTCCCGCCAGGCGAGGCAACACCTGGGGGGTCATCAGACCTCCGTCCGGCGCCAGTCCCTTGGCAATGGCCTGAGCCGCAGTCATACGCAAATTGTTGTTTCTCGTGCTCAGATAATTCATGATTGTCTCACTACCCTCATTAAGTTATTGTAAAACAGATCGTGCAGCAGCTCTTCCCCATATCCATAACTCAGTAGATAGGTATAGAGCCCGGAAAGCCGGGTGATATGGGATAGGGGCTCAATGAGCTCCGCCCCATCCCAGTCGCCCCCCAAGGCCACACACTGGGCCCCACCCAGGGCCAGGATGTGGTCCAAGTGGCGGCGTACCGCCTCCAGGTCCCGGCTGCCGCCTACAAAGTTCTCATAGAAATTTAGTCCAATGACACCTTGATGCTCTATTATGGCAGTTATCTGCTCATCCGTCAAGTTTCTTGTGTGGTCACACACCGCCCGGGCGTTGGAGTGGCTGGCGATCACGCCCCCTTGGCACAGGTCCATCACGTCCCAGAACCCCGCCTCGGACAGGTGGGACACGTCCACCAACACCTCCAACTCCCTCATCTGCCGCACAAATTCCCGGCCCAGCGGGGTGAGGCCCTGGTAGGGCTGGTCGCTGTGGGAACCGCTGAGGGCATTCTGGTGATTCCAGGTCGGGTTGATGGCGCACACCCCCTGCTGGGCGGCCCACTCCAAGCCCTCCAGGCTGCACCCCAGCAACTCCGCCCCCTCCACAGAGAGAAA
>CABPXX010000017.1 GCA_902461475.1 uncultured Eubacteriales bacterium
GACCCACTACCTGCCCATCAAGCTGCGAGCCGCCATCATCCCCATTACCAACATCGGCTCCAAGCTGGCCATGCCGCTTATCCTCATTGGCCTGCTGTTCGTCTCGGGAGACCTGGGAGTACAGCTGGCCTATGCGGGCATCGCGTGCTTTGGCCTGTCTACGGTGTTTCAGCTGGTGACCCTGCCCACCGAGTTCAACGCCAGTCACCGGGCCCTGGCCGCCCTGGAGCAAGGCCATCTGCTCAATGAGGAGGAGATGGTGGGAGCCCGCAAGACCCTGTGGGCCGCGGCTATGACCTATGTGGCCGCTCTGGCCGTGTCCCTGGCCCAGCTGTTCCGGCTGCTGCTCATTGTGGGCGGTCGGCGCAGAAACGATTGAGGCCCATGGAAAATAAAAAAAGAAAGACACGCTTTTCAGCGTGTCTTTCTTTTTGGTGGACGATACAGGACTCGAACCTGTGACCCCCTGCACGTCAAGCAGGTGCTCATACCAGCTGAGCTAATCGTCCATTGCTCACGGGAACGAATGCTATTATACATAATACTCCCTTTCTTGTCAACACCTTTTTTTCATGTTATACTTTTTTTATTCTATCCCGAGGTGATCGTATGAAATACGCTCTGATAACCGGCGCCTCCGGCGGCATCGGTGCCGCCACCGCCCGCGCCTTCGCCCAGGCCGGGTACGGCGCGGCCATCCACGCCCACCGCAGCGTGGACAAGCTCCACGCCCTGGCCCAGGAGCTCTCCAACCTCTCCGTGCCCGTGCTGGAGGTGTGCGCCGACCTGTCCGATCCCGTCCAGGCCAAAAGCATGGTTGACAATGTGTTAGAAAAATTTTGTCAACTTGACATTTTGGTTTGTTGCTCTGGCCTGTCCCATGTGGGTCTGGTGACGGACATTGACCCTCAGCAGTGGAAAACCCTCTTCGGCGTCAATGTGGACGGCATGCACTACTGCTGCCAGGCCGTACTGCCCCACATGGTCCACCGCAAAGAGGGGTGCATCCTCACCGTTTCCTCCATGTGGGGCCAGGTGGGGGCCTCCTGTGAGGTGGCCTATTCCGCCACAAAAGGTGCCGTTATTGCCTATACTAAGGCACTGGCACAGGAAGTTGGCCCTTCAAACATTCGGGTCAACTGCATTGCCCCCGGCGTCATCGCCACCGAGATGAACGCCCATTTATCCCCCGAGGACATGGCCGCTCTGGCCGACGAGACCCCCTTGGGCCGCATCGGAACCCCGGAGGAATGCGCCTCCTGTGCCCTATTTTTGGCCTCAGAAGGGGCCTCCTTTGTCACCGGTCAGGTGCTGGCTCCCAACGGTGGCCTGGTAATCTAAGACATTTTGTCGTCAGTATGCAACACAATGACCGTCCCACGTGGACGGTCATTGTTTATTTTATAGGTTGACAATCTTGTGGCCCAGGTCTATAATTGTCAACAATCTTACCGATTCTCTTGCAGCGTGTTAAATCGGTAAAATGGGAGGTTGTTACAATGAAAAAGAAGCAGATTGCAGCGATGCTCATGGCAGGCGCCATGTGTATGGGTATGCTGGCCGGCTGCGGCAACAAGGAAAATACAGGCAGCAGCGACTCCAACGTGTTCACCGTGGGTGTGGTGGGCCCCCTCACTGGAGACGCCGCTATTTACGGTACCAACGTGGTCAACGCCGCTCAGATTGCTGTGGATGAGATCAACGCCCTGGGCGGTGACATCCAGTTCCAGCTCATCTCCGCCGACGACGTCAACGACCCCGAGACCTCGGTGAACGCCTATAACCAGCTGATGGACAAGGGCATGCAGATGCTGGTGGGCACTGTCACCTCCAAGCCCGCCCTGTCCGTGTCTCCTCTGTCCAATGAGGACCGGGTGTTTACCCTCACCCCCTCCGCCTCCGGTGATGACGTCATTGAGGGCGGCGACAACACCTATCAGGTGTGCTTCACCGACTCCAACCAGGGCAGCCGCTCCGCTCAGTACATCGACGAGCACTTTGACGACGCCAAGATCGCCATCATCTATAAAAATGACGATCCCTATTCCCAGGGCATCCGGGACACCTTCGCCGCCGAGGCCAAGACCCGCGGCATGGACGTGGTCTATGAGGGCACCTTCGACAGCTCCAGCCAGACCGACTTCAACGTGCAGCTCACCGGCGCTCAGTCCGCTGGAGCCGACCTGCTGTTCCTGCCCATCTACTACACCCCTGCCTCCGTCATTCTGACCCAGGCCAACGCCATGGGCTACGCCCCCACCTTCTTCGGTGTGGACGGCATGGACGGCATTCTCACCGCTGACGGCTTCGATGCCTCTTTGGCCGAGGGCGTGTATCTGCTGACTCCCTTCTCCGCTGACGCCCAGGACGAGGCCACCCAGAACTTCGTGGCCGAGTACAAAGAGCGTCACAACGGCGAGACCCCCAACCAGTTTGCCGCCGACGCCTATGACGCCGTGTACATCCTCTATGAAGCCATTAAGGCCTCCGGTGTCACCCCCGACATGTCCAACGAGGAAATCTGCGACGGCCTCATCCAGGCCATGGGCGATCTGTCTGTGGTGGGTCTGACCAGCGCCGGGTCTGAGATGACTTGGGACGACAACGGCGCCGTGTCCAAGGACCCCGCCGCCGTCATCATCAAGGACGGCACCTACGTCACTCCCTGACCCAACCATCCAATCCGAATAACATCACAGGGCAGGCTGCCGGGCGCCGGCAGCCACTCTGTATTTCTATCCCAGAAGCCGGCACGGAACCCCTTCCGTTCTGGCTCCTGGAATAGAGGAGAAAAAGAGAGGATCGAGAGCTTATGGAATTTCTATCATACCTGATCACCGGTATCAGTCTGGGCAGCATCTACGCCATCATCGCCCTGGGCTATACCATGGTGTATGGCATCGCCAAGATGCTCAACTTCGCCCACGGCGACGTCATCATGGTAGGCGGCTATGTGGCCTTCTACTCCATGACCTATGCCAGCGGCTCCCTGTTGGGGGATTCTCCCTCGGCGGTGGCCACCGGGCTGTCCACGCTGGTATGCGTGCTGCTGGCCATGGCCGTGTGCACCGTGCTGGGCATTGTCATTGAGGGCCTGGCCTATCGCCCTCTGCGAGAGGCGGGTAGCTTGGCGGTGCTCATCACCGCCATCGGCGTGAGCTACTTTTTACAAAACGCCGCCCAGCTGCTCTTCGGGGCCAACCCCAAGAACTTCACCCCCGTCATCAGCGGACAGCTGACCTTGTTCGGCGGCCAGCTGCGCATCTCCTATGTGGCTCTGCTCACCGTAGTCGCCTGTATCATCATCATGGTGTGTCTGACCCTGTTTACCAACCGCAGCAAGATGGGTAAAGCCATGCGGGCCTGCTCCGAGGACAAGGGCGCGGCTCAGCTCATGGGCATCCACGTCAACCGCACCATCTCCATGACCTTTGCCATTGGCTCCGCTCTGGCCGCCATCGCGGGCGTGCTGCTGTGCTCCTACTCCCCGGTGCTGCTGCCCACCACCGGCTCCATGCCCGGCATCAAAGCCTTTCCCGCCGCCGTGTTCGGCGGCATCGGCTCCATCCCCGGGGCCTTCCTGGGCGGCATCCTGTTGGGCATCATCGAGTCCATGGCCCAGGCGTACATCTCCACCCAGCTGTCCAACGCCATCCTCTTCGCCGTGCTCATTGTGGTGCTGCTGGTGAAGCCCTCCGGTCTGCTGGGCAAGTACGTGCCTGAGAAAGTGTGAGGTGGCGGATATGAAAAACTACTTCAAAAACATGAAAACTATCACCAAGGTGGACTACGCCACCTATCTGGGTGTCATCGCCGCCTTTGTGATCGTGACCCTGCTCCAGTCCGCTGGAATGCTCACCCGCTCCATGACCGGTATGCTGGTCCCCATCTGCTGCTACATCTGTATGGCGGTGTCTCTGAACCTCACCGTAGGCATTCTGGGCGAGCTGTCCCTGGGCCATGCCGGTTTTATGAGTGTGGGCGCTTTCTCCGGCGTCATCGTGTCCATGAGCCTCCAGAGCTCTGTGCCCAATGAGCTGGTCCGGTTGGTGCTGGCCCTGGTGGTGGGCGCCATTCTGGCCGCTGTGGTTGGCTTTGTGGTGGGTATCCCGGTGCTGCGTCTCCGGGGCGACTACCTGGCCATTGTCACCCTGGCCTTCGGCGAGATCATCAAGGGCATCATCAACTGCCTGCTGGTGGGCTGGGATGAAAACGGGCTCCATATCGCCCTGAACATCGACGGCACCAAGACCATAGACAGCCTGCACCTGGAGGAAGGCGCCATTCAGATCATCAAAGGCGCCCAGGGTGCCGCCGGCAACCACCGCATTGCCACCTTTACCGCCGGGTTTGTGCTGGTGATGATCACCCTCATCATCGTGCTCAACCTGGTGCGCAGCCGCACCGGACGGGCGGTCATGGCCATCCGGGACAACCGCATTGCCGCCGAGAGCGTGGGCATCAACGTCACCAAATACAAGCTCATCGCCTTTGTCACCTCGGCCGCCCTGGCGGGTGCCGCTGGCGCTCTGTTCGGCCTGAACTACTCCAGCGTCAGCGCCGACCAGTTCGACTTCAACACCTCCATCCTGGTTCTGGTGTACGTGGTGCTGGGTGGCCTGGGCAACATCTGGGGTTCCATCATCGCCACGGTGGTGCTGTACGTCCTGCCCGAGGCCCTGCGTGAATTCTCCGACTACCGCATGCTGGCCTACGCCGTGGTTCTCATTCTGGTGATGCTGGCCACCAACAACGAGCGCTTCAAGGCGGCTTTGAGCCGTGTGATTCCCAAGAGAAGAAAGGGGGCCGCCATCAATGGCTAAGAAGGTATTTGAAAAAGGGAAAATGGTCCCCGTCCCCAGCCACTCCATCATCCCCGAGCGTGACTTGTACAAGTCCCCCATTCTGGAGTGCAGCCACTTGGGCATCGACTTCGGCGGTCTGGCGGCGGTGAAGGACTTCAACATCACCGTGGGCCGCACCGAGATTGCCGGACTCATTGGCCCCAACGGTGCCGGTAAGACCACCGTGTTCAACCTGCTTACCAAGGTCTACCACCCCACCCGGGGCACCATCCTGGTGGACGGCATGGACACCGCCGGAAAAACTCCCGCCCAGGTCAACCGCATGGGCATCGCCCGTACCTTCCAGAACATCCGGCTGTTTAACAACCTGTCCGTGGAGGACAACGTGAAGATCGGCCTCCACAACCAGACCAGATACAATGCCCTGTCCGGCATTCTCCGCCTACCCAATTACTGGAAGCAGGAGAAAATGGCCCACGAGAGCGCCATGGAACTGCTGTCCATCTTCGACATGCAGGATCTGGCGGGTCACAAGGCCGGTTCCCTCCCCTACGGCGCCCAGCGTCGGCTGGAGATCGTCCGAGCCCTGGCCACCAACCCCTCCCTGCTGCTGCTGGACGAACCGGCGGCGGGTATGAACCCCTCCGAGACGGTGGAGCTGATGGAAAACATCGTGAAAATCCGCGACACCTTCCACATCGCCATCATGCTCATTGAGCACGACATGAACCTGGTTATGGGTATCTGCGAGGGCATCTGCGTGCTCAACTTCGGCCAGATCATCGCCAAGGGCACCGCCGAGGAGATTCAGAACAACCCGGTGGTCATCGAGGCCTATCTGGGCAAACAGAAGGAGGGCTAAGACCATGCTGAAGGTCAACGACATCAACGTCTATTACGGCGCCATCCACGCCATTAAAGGGGTGTCCTTTGAGGTCAACGACGGCGAGATCGTCACCCTCATTGGCGCCAACGGGGCTGGCAAAACCACCACCTTGCAGACCGTCTCCGGTCTGCTCCACTCCCGCACCGGCTCCATTGAGTTTATGGGGGAAAACATCATGGGCCACCCCGCCCACAAGCTGGTGGGCAAGGGCCTGGCCCAGGTCCCCGAGGGACGCCGTGTCTTCCTCCAGATGACGGTGGAGGAGAACCTGGAGATGGGCGCTTACAGCCAGCCCAAGTCCACCGTGGCAAGTGGTCTGGAACGGGCCTATGAGCTGTTTCCCCGCCTGAGCGAACGCCGCCGTCAGGTGGCGGGCACCCTGTCCGGCGGCGAGCAGCAGATGCTGGCCGAGCCCTCATGTCCAACCCCAAGCTACTGATGCTGGACGAGCCGTCCATGGGTCTGGCCCCCATCCTGGTGGAACAGATCTTTGACATCATCCGCTCTCTCCACAAGGCAGGCACCACCATTTTGCTGGTGGAGCAGAACGCCCAGATGGCCCTGTCCGTGGCCGACCGGGCCTACGTGCTGGAGACGGGCAAGATCGTCTCCACCGGCACGGGCGCCCAGCTGCTCAACGACGAATCCGTAAAGAAAGCTTACTTAGGCGGCTAATATCAAACAAAATACAGCACAGCATTCCAATCATGGAATGCTGTGCTGTTGCTTTTGTATGGGTATTCTGTGCCTCTTATCCCAACACAATGGCGCGGATGGCCTCGGTGAGGTTGACCACGGCGGAACGCTCCACCAGGCACACCGGCTGTCCGTCCACCTGAGCCAGGCAGTAGGTGCCGTCCTGGCGGTAGAGGGTGATCTCCACCGTGGGGAAGTTGTCATCGGTGAGGTAGAGCTTCAAACGCACTTCCTCGCTCCCCTCCGGCTCCTGGTCGGTGAAGCTGCTGGCGGTGAGGCCGGTGAGGGCAGTTTCAAACTCGGTGGCAACCACCTCGTTGCCGTCATAGCTCCACACCGTGCTGTCCTCCGCCTGGTCGGCGGTGAGGGTGTAGGTCTCCCCGTCCAGGGTCACATCCACCTGGTAGATCTGCTTGATGTCCCCGGAGTACACCTCCTGGCGGCGCAGGTCGTTGTAAGAGGCCTCCAGCAGGGCGTCATAGTCCTCCCCGGTGATCTGATAGATGATGGAGGACTCGCCCACCCGCACATAGGCGGACACGTCCTCTTCCCCGTCGGCTGCCTGGTCCTTCTGGTCCTGGCTGCGGCCCACGGTGAGGGTAAAGGTCTGGTCGGTGGTATTGCCCTCGTCATCTTCCACAGTGTAGTTCACCGTCACGGTGAGGTCGGGGGCATCCAGGCCGTAATTGGCCAGCTCCTCCTGGGTGACTTTGTAGTTGACGTAGTCACTGAGGTTCAAAAAGCGTATGGTGTTCAGATACCCCTCCACCCGGGTGGTGTCCAGGGGCAGCTCGCCGTCGGAGACAAAGTACACGTCGTCGGCGCAATAGGTGTTGTCGCTGTCCGTCTTGTAGGTAATTTCGTACTCTTGAGCCCCGGCAAACTGAATGGATGTCACGCCCTCCAGGTCGGGCACATCATCGTGGCGAATGAGGTCGGACAGCTGGGCGTCGTACTCCTCCATGGGGTCCTGGGAGACCAGGTACACATTCCCGTCCCCGATGGACAAGTACCGCTGCTCGTCCATGGTGCTGTAACTGCCCACGGTGATCTGGTAGCTGTCCGTGTCGGTGGTCAGGTCGATGGTGCACACCGGTTCGTCCAATCCATACTGGCCGAAGTCCTCCACATTCTCAATGATAAAGGACACTCCCAGAGAGGAGAAGGGCTCCAGCAGGTCCTCCATCTTCCCCTCGTCTACGGGGAAGGCCTCGTCGGAGTCGTACACCCAGTCCCCGTCCCGGTGGAAGGAGAAGGTGTTGGAGCCATAGGTCCAGGACAGGGTCTGGACGGTGGCGGGGTCAAGTTCCAAAATGATCTCGTCGCTGTTGCTGATGTCCTCTTTGACCTCCTGGTACTTCATCACCCCGAAGGTGACGCCGCTGACCACCACCAGCACAGCCAGGAGGATGCCCAGCTTCTTATACCGTTTCATGCTGCACCTGCTTTCTTCTCACCATCACCACAATGCCCACGCCCAGATACACCAGGGGGAACACACCGATCATCAGGGTCTTCAGGAGCGAGGCCACCGAGTCGCTGATGGTGAGGAAGTTGTAGTCCAGAGATTTGCTGCGGATGGCAATGGCCTCCCGCTCCCCGATGAGGTCGGCCAGGGCATTCATGGTCAGGTCCAGGTTGGCCCCCGAGGAATAGGTGTTGTAGGTGTCGTCCAGGTAGGCCGAGGAGGAGAACCACACCATCTGTCCGTCGTTTCCGGTGTCAATGGACACGCCCAGCACAAAGGGACCATCCACGTCTCCCTCCTCCTTGTCATAGGTGGTCAGGTCAAAGCCGTCCACCTTGCTGAAGGAGGTGTCCGAGGTGGTAAGCAGGGCGGTGACGGCAGAGCTGGTGCTCTCCGACGTGGTCAGGCCCTGGGCAACGGGGAAGATGAGGTAGTAGTTCTCTTCCATGAGGGCGCCGGTGATGTCGTTGGAAAACATCTCCGGCAGCAGCAGATAGGGATAGCCAAAGGCGTAGCTGTCCCGGTCCTGCTCCACCACAATGCCGTCCACCGGCTTGACCCCGTACTCCTCCAGGAGGGTGTACAGGTTGGTGAGGGTGCCGTCCTCGGTGGGCCCGGCCATCACCAACAGCTTTCCGCCGTTCTGGGTGTATTCCGAGAGCATATCCCGCTCCTCGGTGGAGATGTCACTGGTGGGCCCGTAGATCACCAGGCAGTCGGCGTCCTCGGGAATCTCATCCACCGTGAGCAGAGAGAGGGTCTCGGTCTCCATGTTCTCCTTCTCAATCTGCTCAGAGAAGGAGGAGGGCAGCTCGGTCTCCCCGTGTCCCTCCAGAATGTACACCTTGGGCAGGTCCTCGGTGACCACATAGTCGATGGCGGAGGTGATGGCCCCCTCACCGTCAAAGGAGGCGGAGTAGGAATAGCTGTCCATGTCCGCCTGTGTGACGTAGATATCCTCATAGGGGATGTACCGGTTGCGTTCCCCGCACTCCACAATGAGGCTGTTGTTGGACACCGTCTCCTCGGTGTACTGCTGGGTGAAGGTGGGGTACACGTCGGGGTTCTTCTTTACCACCTTGATGTGGTCAGACAGGCTCTCATACTTGCCCAGGAGGTTCTCGATGACGTCGTCCTCCTCCCCCGACTGCACCACCCAGTAGATGGTCACGTCCTCTTCCAGAGCGTTGACCACCACCTTGGTATTGCTGGTGATGGAGTAGAGCTTGGTGGCGCTCATATCGTACTTGGTCAGGGTGGTGGGCAGAGAGGACACCAGCAGGTTGCACACGATGACAATGGCCATCACCACCGCCGTGAGCACCAGAGAATAGCCGCCCCCTTGCAGGGCCTGGCGGCGGGGGTCGGCGTTGGATTTCAACTTATCCAAAAAGCGTTTCATCAGTTGTACCTCCGTTTCTCCAGAGATTGCACCGACAAAAACAGGAAGAATACAATCACCGAGAGGTAATAGAACAATCCGGTCAGGTCAAAGACGCCATTGACAAACACATTGAACCGTTCAAAGAGGGACAGCTGGGTCATGATGTTGGGAAGCAGTCCTTCAAACAGGGTGGGGTTCACCTGGTAGGTAATAAAGATGGCTACCACCAGCACCACACTGATGGCAAAGGCCAGATTCTCATGGCCGGTGACCGCCCGGATGATAAAGCCCAGGGCCACAGCCAGCACGCACAGCACCAGCATGGAGCCCATGGCGGTGGAGGAGACATACTCGGCCAGGCTGACACTGAAGTAGTTGAACAAAATCAGCGCAATGCCGATGCCGGCGGCCAGCCCCTGGTTGTCGGTGAGAGAGGAGATGAACACGCCCACAGCGATGAGGGCGGCGCCCAGCACAAAAAAGGCCAGGATGGAGCCGTAAGAGGTGGGCAGATACACCTCTCCGTACCGGGAGAAGATGAGGGGATAGACAGAGATGATGCACAGGGGCACCAGGTACACCGCCAGCAGAGCCAGATACTTGCCCAGCACCACCTGGGTGGTGGAGATGGGCAGGGAGTAGAGCAGCTGGTCCGTCTTTTGCTTGCGCTCCTCGGCGATGACTCGCATGGTGAGGATGGGCACGATGACCACAAACACCATGCTGCCAAAGCTGAGGACGTACTCGAAGTTGCTCACTGCCGCATTCAGGTTGTACATCATGGCGCCAATGCCCACAAAGCACAGCAGAAACGCCCCGAACACATAGGCCGTGAGAGTGTGGAAATAGCTTTTCAGTTCGTGTTGCAGCACGGCCATCATACCTCATCCACCTCCTGCTCGTCTCCATCAGCCAGGTCTTGGTCGTCCTCCGGCTCCTGGGATTCCTCGGGCTCCTCCTTGTCCTCGGTGAGCTCCAGGAATACGTCTTCCAGGCTGGCCCTCTTCAAGGACATCTCCAGCAGCGCCACCCCGCCGTCGGCAAAGGCCCAGAACAGCCGCTCGCTCATGGCGTAGGGGTCGGGGTCCGGGGTTTTCAGGTGCACCTGGGTGAGGCCGTTCTCTTTTTTCTGGAAGGACACTTCCTCCCCCACGTCCAGCGGGAAGAGGATATCCAACACCTCGTCCTCCCCGGCTCGGGTGGTGAGGGTGATTTCGTTTTGCCCCAGCAGCTGCCGTTCCAGATTCTCCGGCCGGTCAAAGGCGATGAGCTGGCCCCGGGCGATGATGAGGATGCGGTCACAGATGGCCTGCACCTCCGAGAGGATGTGGGAGCTGAAAATTACCGTATGGCTGCGGCCCAGCTCCCGGATCAGGTCACGGATTTCAATGATCTGAATGGGGTCCAGGCCCACGGTGGGCTCATCGAGAATAATGACCTTGGGGTTGCCCAGCAGGGCCTGGGCGATACCCACACGCTGGCGGTAGCCCTTGGACAGATCAGAGATACGACGGTTGCGCACGGGCGCAATTCCGGTCTGGGTCATCACCTCCGCCATCTGTTCCCGGAGTTCCTGGCCCCGCAGGCCCTTGGCCCGGCCCACAAAGGTGAGGTACTCTTCCGGGGACTCATTGAGGTACAGCGGCGGCTGCTCCGGCAGATAGCCCAGCAGGCGCTTGGCCTCTTTCGGCTCTTCAAAAATATCGT
>CABPXX010000018.1 GCA_902461475.1 uncultured Eubacteriales bacterium
ACCAGCAGGCCAAGCAGCTCTCGGCGGCCTACTTCCTCCAGTCCGGGGTACGCTATTGGCCCGTGGCCCAGCTCACCGCCCCCCGGATGACCACCTACGTAGGGGGCCTGCGCCAGCTCTATCAGCGCAACCAGGCCCTCACCCAGGAGTTCCAGACCTGCCGGTCCAAGGCGGGCAGTCCCGACCTTGCCCAACTCTATGGCCAACTGGCCCAGGAGGGCGTGAAGCGGGCGGCCCTGCTGCGCCAACTGCTGGAACAGACCGGGATGTGACCTTGCGCATCCCCCCGACACCATGCTATACTAAAGTCCGACGGCATTCGGCCGCCGGACTTTTTCAACAAAGGAAGCGATCTGTGTGGAACGCGTAGTAAATGACGCCGTGGAACAAGCTCTGGCCCTGCTGGCCATTGACAGCCCCTCCGGCTACACCGAAATGGTGGCACAATATGCATACAATCATCTGAAAGACCTGGGTTTTGAACCTCAATACACCCGGAAAGGTGCAGTTCTGGTGAACCTCACCCCCAACCTGCCCCAGGACAACGGCCTGCTGCTGCTGGCCCACCTGGACACCCTGGGGGGCATGATCTCCCGCATCACCGGAGAGGGCCGCATCCACATTGTCAACGTGGGCGGCCTGCGTCCCCACAACTGCGAGGGTGAAAATGTGCGCATCTGCACCCGGGACGGCAAGGTGTACACCGGCACCTTCCAGCTCCACAACCCCTCCGCCCACGTCAACCCCGACTATTCCGACACCCCCCGCACCTTCGACACCATGGAAGTGGTGCTGGACGAGGAGGTGGAGAGCCGGGAGGACGTGAAGGCCCTGGGCATCTCCAACGGGGATGTGGTGTGCTTTGACCCCCGCACCACCGTTACCCCCTCGGGGTACATCAAGAGCCGCTTCTTGGACGATAAGCTGTCTGCGGGTATCCTCCTGGCCCTGGCCCGCCAGGTGGCCAATGGGGATGTGACCCCCACCCGGCCGGTGTGGCTGCACCTCACCGGATACGAGGAAGTGGGCCACGGCGGCTCCACCTCCGTCCCCGCTGGCATCACCGACGTGGTGGCGGTGGACATGGGCTGTGTGGGGGACAACCTGGAGGGCGAGGAGCGCAAGGTGTCCATCTGCGCCAAGGACGGCCGCTCCCCCTATGACTACGCCCTCACCAGCCAGCTCATTGAAGCCGCCAAGAAGGGCGGCGCGGACTACGCCGTGGACATCTTTACCAACTACGGCTCGGATGCCGACGCCACCCTCTCCGCCGGGTACGAGGTGCGCCACGGCCTCATCGGCCCTGGTGTCTTCGCCTCCCACGGCTACGAGCGCAGCCACAAAAAGGGCGTATTGAGCACGTTGAAGCTGCTGGACGCCTTTGTGGGGTAATGAAACGGTAAAAAAGGGAGATGCAAGGCTGGCCTTGCATCTCCCTTTGCTGACTCTTTACAAACTTTTCCCTTGTATGCTATCATGTCTGTGGCGCTGTTGCAAAATGGCGGTTAGCCACTCCCTTGAGAAAGGGGGTGATGCGGATGGGAAACGGGCGTTGGACGAAAGTCCTTCGCTTTCTGGTGTGGTTCATCATCGTCCTTCTGACGGTGGTCTACATATCCCCAAAAGCTTGCTGACCGCCCGGCTGCACCCGAGCGGTCAACATTAGTTGAACGAATCTCCTGGGGCTAACCGTCATGCAACAGCGCCCTTTTCATGTTCATTATAGCCACCCCTTCCCTGGTTGTCAATGCCCAGCGGGGGTGGCTTCCAGTCCAAAAAACAAGGTGCCAAAATAGGCACCTTGTTTTTTGCTCTTATTGGAAGTTCTGCAAAGCCTCAGCATCCCGGGCCTTCTGCTCCTCCAGGGCCTGCTTGAGCAGCATGTCCTTCACCTTCATCAATCGGGTGGTGGTGGAGCGGTCGTTCTCATCCAGCTTCATAGTGATATACCGGATGGCCTCCTGGGTGTTGGGAATCATCACGTATTCCAGGGCGTTGACTCGGCGGCGGGTCTTTTCGATCTCCTCGGCCAGCAGCTGGGCCGTCTTTTCGATCTGGGCCAGCTTGAGCATGGACTGGAACACATCGCCCAGAGCCTCCACGGCGGAGTCCAGCTCACCGGAGGTGGTGGCAAAGCCGTAGGGGAAGATGTCCGAGGTGTCGCTGGTGAGGGTCTTGTAGGTGTAGGTGGGCACGTTGACGCTCATCACATTGCGGAAGCTCATGTCCAGCTCCACGCTCTGCTTGGGGTACATCAGCGCCTGCTCCATGGCCGCCCCGCTCATGAGGGCGGAGGCCACGGTGAAGGAGCCGTGCACCCGCATCAGCTCCTCCTCCACCTGGCTGCGCAGGGCGCGCACCTCCCGCACGGTGTCCAGGAACTGCTTCATCAGCTCGTCCCGCTTGTCTTTGAGCAGCTTGTGGCCCCGCTGGGCGGTCTTCAGCTTGCGTTTTAAGCGGGTGAGCTCCATTCGGGTGGGATTGACAACGGTGGCAGCCATTGTTTATCCCTCCTTCTTGGGCAGGTACTTGTCGATATACTCCGGCTTGATGCGCTTGAGCTCCGCCTTGGGCAGGATGGACAGCAGCTCCCAGCCCAGGTCCAGGGTCTCCTCAATGGAGCGGTTGGTCTCATAGCCCTGGTTGACATAGCGCTTTTCAAACTCATCGGCGAACTTGGCGTACAGCAGATCGGTGGGGGTCAGAGCGGCCTCACCCAGAATGGACATCAGCTCCTTGTTGTCCTTACCGGTGGAGTAGGCGGCAAAGAGCTGGTTCATGGTGTTGGCGTGGTCCTCGCGGGTCTTGCCCTCGCCGATACCCTTATCCTTCAGACGGGACAAGGAGGGCAGTACGTCCACAGGGGGATTGATGCCCTGGCGGTAGAGAGCACGGGAGAGGATGATCTGGCCCTCGGTGATATACCCGGTCAGGTCGGGGATGGGGTGGGTCTTGTCATCCTCAGGCATGGTGAGGATGGGAATCATGGTGATGGAACCGGGCTTGCCCAGCTGACGACCGGCACGCTCGTACATGGTGGCCAGGTCGGTGTACAGGTAGCCGGGGAAGCCACGGCGGCCGGGCACTTCCTTCTTGGCTGCGGACACCTCACGGAGGGCCTCGGCGTAGTTGGTGATGTCGGTCAAAATGACCAGCACGTGCATGCCCTTCTCAAAGGCCAGGTACTCGGCGGCGGTCAGGGCCATACGGGGGGTGGAGATACGCTCCACGGCGGGGTCGTTGGCCAGGTTGGTGAACAGCACGGTGCGGTCGATGGCGCCGGTGCGCTTGAACTCCTGGACAAAGTACTCGGACTCCTCGTAGGTGATACCGATGGCGGCGAACACCACGGCGAAGTTGCCGGCGTCGTCGCCCAGCACCCGGGCCTGACGGGCGATCTGAGCGGCCAGCTGGGCGTGGGGCAGACCGGAGCCGGAGAAGATGGGCAGCTTCTGGCCACGCACCAGGGTGTTCAGACCGTCAATGGTGGACACGCCGGTCTGGATGAACTCGTTGGGGTAGTCCCGGGCGGCGGGATTCATGGGCAGGCCGTTGATGTCCCGGTACTCCTCGGCCAGGATCTCGGGGCCGCCGTCAATGGGACGGCCCATGCCGTTGAACACACGGCCCAGCATGTCGCCGGACACACCCAGCTGGAGGGGGTGGCCCAGGAAACGCACCTTGGACTGGGCCAGGTTGATGCCGGCGGCGGACTCAAACAGCTGTACCACAGCGGTGTCGCCGTTGACCTCCAGCACCTTACCACGGCGGATGCCGCCGTCGGGCAGCTCGACCTCCACCAGTTCGTCATAGGTGACGTTTTCCACCATCTTCACCATCATCAGAGGAGAGACGATCTCCTGAATGGTTCTATATTCACGAATCACAGGGTATCACCCGCCTTTTCCACAACTTCGTCGATGTCCCGCTCCATTTGCACCCGGATGTCGGCGTACTCCTGCTGGTACTGCTCCACGGGCACGGACTTGGCGCGGCCAATGCGCTCCCGGGCGGGAATGCCGAACAGCTCCATGGTGGGAGCGCCCTTGGCGATGGCGGCCCGGCACAGCTTGTCATAGTCCAGAATCATGGCCAGCAGCTGGGCCTGGCGGTCATAGCTGGAGTAGGAGTCCACGTCCATAAAGGAGTTTTGCTGGAGGAAGTCCTCACGCACCATACGGGCGGACTCCAGGGTCAGCTGGTCGTTGGGGGACAGGGAGTCCTTACCAACCAGCTGCACAATCTCGTTGAGGCTGGCCTCGCTCTGCAGCAAGCTCATGGCCTGCTCCCGGTTCTGCATAAACTCAGGGCCCAGATTCTCATCAAACCAGGGCTTCAGGGAGTCCAGGTACAGGGAGTAGGAGTTGAGCCAGTTGATGGCGGGGAAGTGGCGCTTGTAGGCCAGCTGGGCGTCCAGAGCCCAGAACACCTTGACGATACGCATGGTGCCCTGGCTGACGGGCTCGGACAGGTCGCCGCCGGGAGGGGACACGGCGCCCACGGCGGGCAGAGGAACCCGGCGGTCGTCGCTGCCCAGGCAGGACACGGAGCCAGCCCGCTCGTAGAACTGAGCCAGACGGGAAGCCAGATAGGCGGGGTAGCCTTCCTCACCGGGCATCTCTTCCAGACGGCCGGACATCTCACGCAGAGCCTCGGCCCAACGGGAGGTGGAGTCGGCGATGACGGCCACGTCGTAGCCCATGTCACGGAAGTACTCGGCGATGGTGATGCCGGTGTAAATGGAGGCCTCACGGGCAGCCACGGGCATGTCGGAGGTGTTGGCAATGAGCACGGTCCGCTTCATCAGGGACTCGCCGGTGCGGGGGTCGATGAGTTCGGGGAACTCACGGAGCACGTCGGTCATCTCGTTGCCACGCTCGCCGCAGCCAATGTAGATGACGATGTCCACGTCAGACCACCTGGCCACGGCGTGCTGCATCACGGTCTTGCCGGAGCCGAAGGGGCCGGGGATGGCGGCGGTGCCGCCCTTGGCCACGGGGAAGCAGGTGTCCACAATCCGCTGTCCGGTGGACAGGGGACGGACGGGGGGATACTTGCGCTTGTAGGGACGGCCCACACGCACGGGCCAGCGCTGGCTCATGGTGATCTCCACGTCGGTGCCGTCTTCCTTGGTCAGGACCGCTACCACGGTCTTCACGTTGTAGGAGCCAGCGGGGGTGACGCTCTTCAGAGTGCCCTTGAGGTAGGGGGGCAGCATGATCTTGTGGAGCACCACGGGGGTCTCGGGGACGGTGCCGATGACGTCGCCGCCCTCCACTTTATCCCCAGCCTTGGCCACGGGAGTGAACTCCCACAGCTTCTCGGGGTCGATGGGGGGAACCTCCACACCACGGGGCAGGTTGTTGCCCCCCACCTTCTTCATGATCTCCTCCAGGGGTCGCTGGATTCCATCGTAGATATTCTCAATCATGCCGGGGCCCAGCTCCACGCTCATGGGGTAACCGGTGGTTACCACCTCGGCGCCGGGGCCCAGGCCGGAGGTCTCCTCATAGACCTGAATGGAGGCGGCATCCCCGTTCATGGTGAGGATCTCACCGATGAGGCGCTGGGGACCCACACGGACCACGTCGGACATGTTGGCGTCCGACAGGCCGGTGGCCACCACCAGGGGGCCGGAGACCTTAACTACTTTACCCATATCGTCGAAACCTTCCTTCTAGTCGGTTTTTTTATAAAATATCTGCGCCTACGGCACGCTCCACTGCCTTCTTGATGTTGCGCATGCCAATGCCCTGGCTGCCCTCTTTGCCGGGAATGAGGATGATGGCAGGGGTCAGGGAATCCTTGTAGCGGGCGATGTCGCTGTCCATGCTGGCCGCCAGGGTCTCGGTGAGATAGATAATCCCGTAGTTCTCCTTGGCGATGGTGTGGAGGGTGGTGCGGGCCTGGTCCACGCTGTCCACCGGGAAGGTGGCCAGCCCTAAGGCCTTGAAGCCCAACACGCTGTCCTTGTCGCCGATGACGGCGATCTGATAACTAGCCATGTCCCTTCCCCTCCTTTAACCGTAGGTCCGGCGCAGACGCTGCCGGATGGTGTCTCCGTCCAGGCCCGCCATACGGCCGGACAAAATGGTGCGGATGGCGGTCATCTCCGCCTCCCGGGCATAGAGGTAGCCCACAATGGGCTGCTCGCCAAAGGCCACCCGGCGGCCTGCCCCCAGATAGTCCATAACGGCGTCGTCGCACTCCCGCTCGAAGTCGGTGAGGGTACCGGAGCCGGGGGCGGACATGGCGGAGCCAGTGGCAGCGGCTTGGGAGAGGGGACTGGTGCGGAACAGGTTGCCCAGCTCGTCCCCCCGGGCGGTGGCCAGGGTGCGGGCGGGGACGTTGCCCCCGGGCACCAGCACCTGCTGCAAAAATTCCATGCCCTTGCCCAGGCGGGAAGCCCGCACGCAGGCTCTCAGGTTGGCCACGTCAATGGACAGAGCCACGTAGCCCTCCAGGAACTTGCTGTCCGCCTGACGGGCCAGGGCGGTGAGCTCCTCAAAGTAGGCCCGGTCCAAAATGAAGTCAGACAGCTGGGGGTCGCCGGTGGCGCCCAGGGTCTCCCGGGCACGGGCCACGCCCCGGCGGAAGATATCGGAACAGCCCCGCAGGTCCTCCCGCTGGTAGTCCTCCGCCAGCTTCTGGGGGTCGTAGCGTCCGCCCCCCATGAGCAGAGCGTCCTGGTTGACCCCCAGGGCCTCCGCCTTCACCAGCACCTTGGCGTTGTGGTAGTCGGGGCGGCAGCGGAACACGTCCAGCAGCGCCCGATTGCCCACCGCGGTGCTCAAATCGTGGTACAGGTCCGCCTGGGCCTTGGAGAGGGTCTCCTCAATAGCCCCAGGGGTGACCTGTCCCATGTCGCCATATCCGCACTCGGTGAGCACCTTGGCAGCCTCAGAAAGCTCCCGGGCCTCGATCATCCGCTCCATGCGCTCGTGATTGAGCAGTCGGTTCTCCATGGCGTGGATGCGGGCGGATATGGTCAGATAATCCAAATCCTTCTGGTAAGACACGGTTTACTCCCCCTTTCCATCAAATTCAGTGTGAAAAGGGTCAAATTAACCGAAGAGCACGTCTGCCACCTGAGTGGACAAAGCGCCCCGCTGGAGACGGACCAGGGTGTCGAAGGTGCAGTTGACCTCCACCCGGCCGTCGCTGAGGATGAAGCCGCCCTGCATGGGGCGGGTCTCCTGGGACAGGGTCAGCTGGCCCTTGTCCCCCAGCTTCTGGTTGGCGGCCACCACCACCGCCTTGCCCAACCGGGCCCGGTCGGCGGCGGAGAAGATGAGGGTCTCGGTGCCCTTGGAGGCAGCCTGGGCGGCCAGATCGGCCAGCAGAGCCACGCACTTCTCCTGGGGCAGCTCGGTGAGCTTCTTCATAGCCAGCTGGAAGGCCTCTTCCACGACCTCCTGCTTGGCCCGCAGCACTTCCTTGCGGCACTCCAGCTGGGCCACGCTGGCCAGCCGCTCGCCCCGCTCGGCAGCGGCTTTCTCGCCTCGGGCCAGGATGTCGTCGGCCTCGGCCTTGGCCTGGGCCTGGTACTTGGCGGTGATGGCCTCGGCCTCAGCCTTGGCACTGGCCAGCACGTCGTCCACTTCCCGCTGGGCGTCGCCGCTGATGCGATCAATGATTTTTTCGATACCGTTCATAGCAGCTCTTCCTTTCCTGCCTGTCTTACAGGAAGACCAGCATCAGGAAGGAGGCCAGCAGGCACAAAATGGCGTAGAACTCCACCATGATGGCCATGATGATGCCCTTGGACTGCTCTTCGGGACGCTTGGCTACCAGAGACACACCGGCAGCGGCGCAGCGGCCCTGAGCGATGGCGGTAATGTAGCCGCCGATGCCCATGGGCAGGCAGGCGAAGCAGTAGCCCAGACCCTGAGCGATGGTCATGTCAGCGGGGGTGCCGCCGATGATGCCCATCTGAGCCAGAGCGAAGAACCAGATAACCAGACCGTACAGACCCTGAGTACCGGGCAGCAGCTGGAGAATCAGGCACTTGGAGAACTTCTCGGGGTCCTCGGACACCACGCCAGCGGCGGCCTCACCCACAATGCCCACGCCTCGGCCGGAACCGGCACAGGCCAGACCCACGGACAGAGCCGAGCCCAGAACGGCCAGCTGCATTCCACAGTTTGTCAAAAATTCCATTTTAGTCTTCCTCCTTGTTGATGATATCAACGTATTTTGTGTTGTATTCCAGGGGACGGAAGGGAACTCCGCCCTCCTTATAAAACTTGCCGAAGAACTCCAGGTAGTGCAGACGGGCGGCGTGGACATAGGTACCGATGAGGTTGACACCGATGTTGAAGCCGTGGCCGATGACAAACACCACCACAAAGAGAATCACGCCACCCACCGAGCGTCCGCCCAGGGAACCCAGAGTGTTGAACACCTGGGCAATCACCGAGGTGGCCAGCATCAGGGCCATGAGTCGGGCGTAGGACAGCACGTCGGAGAGCCAGGAGGTGATGTCATACCAGCTGGCAATGCCCCCGAAGAACTTGCCGAAAATGCCCTTGTTGTGTCGGCCCTGGGTGAGAAGCAGGCACAAAGCGCCTGCCACCAGCAGCCACACGTTCCCGGTCACGGCCACCAGGCCGATGCCGGCGAACACCACCCACCAGGGTACCACGTCCAGCAGGGCATCCACCCCTTCGCCGTCCCGGAAGCCCATGTAGATGTGCACCAGCTGACCAAACACCAGCTGCACACAGCCGATGGCAATGGCGATGACCATCACCGTCATGGGGTCGTTCACCGGGTTGACGATGATCCCCTTGGAGAAGGCGGCCATCCAGCCGGGCATAGCCACGCCGGGCAGGAACACGTCGTAGATGACGTCCAGGACGTTTCCGAAGAAGCCACCCACAAAGATACCGACAAAGGCGGTGGAAAGTCCCAAATACTGTCCCAACTGGAACATATAGCCCATAGTTCCCTTGGGGCGGAACTTCTTGGTCACCAACAAAGAGATGGCGAAGATAATGAGGCCGTAGGCCACGTCGGCAAACATAAACCCGAAGAAGAAGATATAGGTGAAGAAAATCAGCGGGTTGGGGTCGATGCCGTCGTAGGCAGGCAGCGAGTACATCTCGGTGACCATGTTGATGCAGCGCATCCACTTGGGGTTGTCCAGGAGGGTGGGCACGGTGTCCCCCTTCTCCGGGTCGGTGAGCTCATAGGCTGCGGTGTAGCTGGAGAGCACCGCCTTGAGCTCCTCTTCCTTCTTGGCGGGCATCCAGCCCTCCAGGAAGAAGGTGTCTGCGGTGTCCACCAGGTGGCCCTTCACCTCCTGGCGGGCGATGTCCTGGACCGCCCGGTCCACACACCCGCGCAGGGCCTGCCGCTGGGGGCCAAAGGAGGCGATGTGCTCCTTTGCCTCGTCCATCTTCTGGGCCACCACCGCCAGCTGGTTGTCCAGCATGCGGTCGTTGTCCGCCGCCGTCCCCGTCCAGCCCTTGACGTTGGACCGGGAGAACCCAAACTCCCGCATGGTCTCACAGCAAAGCTCCTCCACATCGCTGTGACAGATGAGGAGGAAATACTGCAAGTCTCGGTCTGCGCTGGCATAGGTCAGACTGGTCAAGTCGCTGGCCTGGGCCACCGCCGCCTCCATGGCGGCGTAATCCGCCCTGGCGGGGATGGTTCCGAAGATCACCGACACGGTGCCATCGCTTCCCAGCTCCAGGGGCACATCCAGGGGCAGCCAGGGGGCCAGAGCGGCCTTCTGGGTCTGGAGCTTACCCTGCTCCGCCGTCAGGCTGGCCAGGGTCCGCTCCCCCTCCACGATGGCCCGAGCCGTATCCAGGCCGTGCTGGTAGAAGTCGGGGTTAAAAAACTCCTTCTCCGTCAGACGGGGCCGGATGCGGAACAGTCCCTCCTTGGCGGGCGCATACTTCTTTAAAATGTTCAGCGCGTTGTTCAGCAGCGTGCTGCGCTCCTTGGCGGCAGACAAATCCCGGCTGTTGGGCTTGGCCACCGCCGCCCATTTGGGGTCGGACAAATCAATGGCAGGCTCGTCCACCTCCACACACCCCAGCTTTTGCAGCAGGTGCAGCAGGCTCTCACGCTCCGACCGCATCCCCATCAGGCGCAGCCGTTTCATTTTTACGATTGCCATCAGTTTTTACCTACCCTTCCAACAATGAGGTCCGCCGCTTGCTCCAGATGCCCGCGGGCCTGCCGCTTCATGGCCTCACAGGCCTGGGCGTTGCCCTCCAGCACCTGGCGGGACTGCTGGGCGGCCAGCTCCTCGGCCTGGGCCATCATGGCCTTGGCCTTCTCCTGAGCCTGGGCTCGGGCCTCGGCCACCAGCGCCTTTCCAGCCCGCTCCGCGTCCGCCACAATCCGCTTGGCCTGGGCGGCAGCTTCCGCCTTCTGGCCCCGGGAGGCCTCCTCGGTCTGGGTCACCTTCTGGATGGCTTCAAATGCCATAGTATCTCACCTCTTTCTGGGACTCAAAGGTCATCAGGTTCCTTGGTTAGATTATCCCCGATTATGTTAAAATTGTACCACATTTGTCAAATCGGTTCAATAGTTTTTTAAGATTTTCGACGAAAAAGTTCTACACTTCTTTTTGTGAAATCCCTGTGTTTTTTGTATTTTCCGTTCTATTTTTATCTCTTTTCTACTTTACTACCTATTTAACTAATGTTCCACAAAAAGAAACCCCCAAGGCGTACGCCTTGGGGGTTTGAAGGAATCGGGTATGTGGAAGGCTCAGGTTTCCCCCTGTTCCTGGCGGTAACGCTGCATGGAAACGGCGAACAGATCCGCACTGCTGGGCGGGGTGTAGGTAATGGCGTTGGCCCCGGCGGCGATGGTCTCCAAAATGCTCTCATCGGTGGGTCCGCCGGTGGCGATGATGGGGACGGTAGGGAACTCGGCCCGGATCTTGGTCACT
>CABPXX010000019.1 GCA_902461475.1 uncultured Eubacteriales bacterium
GCGGTTGATTGGGCGCCGTGGGCGTCCACCCCCCCCCCGCCGCTGCCAAGGAGCTGGCCCGTCTGGAGGCCATGGGCTTTGACAAGCTGCCTGTGTGCATGGCCAAGACCCAGTACTCCCTGTCCGACGACGCCACCCAGCTGGGACGGCCCGAGGGCTTCACCATCACCGTGTCCAAGGTGAAGGTGTCCGCCGGCGCTGGCTTCGTGGTGGTGCAGACCGGCGACATCATGACTATGCCTGGCCTGCCCAAGGTGCCCGCCGCCGAGAAGATCGACGTGGACGAAAACGGCGTCATCTCCGGCCTGTTCTAATCATCAAACCCAAAAGCTGTCGGCCATGCCATGGCAATGGCCGACAGCTTTTTTCTGTCTATACAGAGAAGTCCGGTGGAACTCCAGGGCTCGGCTTAACACAAACTGAACACCCCATATGGTATAACGAGGGGAGACACAAAGGAGGGAGAAGCATGCGCATCCTGGTGGTAGAAGATGAGGTGGACTTGCAAGAGGCCATCGCAGAGGGTCTGCGGCTGGACGGGTATGCCGTGGACACCTGCGGCGACGGTGCAACGGCCTATGAGCTCTTATATGTGGAGGAGTATGACCTGGTGATTTTGGACCTGAACCTGCCCGAACTGGACGGCTTGACCGTACTGGAGAACATCCGGGAGGAGAAACCGGAACTCAAGGTGCTGATTCTCAGCGCCAGAAGTACCGTTTCCGACAAGGTCCGGGGGCTGGACCTGTGGGCCAACGACTACCTGTCTAGGCCCTTTGACTTTGAAGAGCTGGAGGCCCGCATCCGCAGCTTGCTGCGGCGCAGATTCATCCAGGAAGATCCCTGCCCCCAGTGCGGGGAACTTGAGCTGAACCTCTCCACCCGCACCGCCCAGGTGGGGGGCGAGGCGCTGCCTTTGACCAAGAAGGAATTTGCTCTGCTGGAGTACCTCATGCTGCACCAGGATCGGGTGGTCAGCCAGGAGGAGCTGATGGAACACGTGTGGGACGCCCAGGTGGACAGCTTCAGCGGGGTCATCCGGGTGCATATGGCCAGCCTTCGGAAAAAGCTCAAGCAGGGGCTGGGCTACGACCCCATTATCACCCGCATTGGCCAGGGGGACTTGCTGCCCAAGGGGGGAGGAAAACCGGATGCTTAAGAGAATCTCGCTGCGCTGGCGTCTGACCATCCTGACGACCTTGCTCATGGCGCTGTGCTGCATCTGCCTGAGCCTGGTGCTGAGTGCCTCCGCCTATCGGATGGCAAACACCATTGAAGCCATCCCGGTGCAGCCCGCCTATAGCATTGGCGACCTGCCACTGGAGGAGACCATGCCCCCCATCCTTCCCGCCACCTCTTCGGATGTGGCCCAGCAGGCCAGGGGAGACTATAGGTATGAGAGCTTGTTTTTCACCCTGGTCGCCATGGTGATCGGGGGATGCCTGACCTACTATGTGGCGGGGAAGGCGTTGGAGCCGGTGAAGGCCTTCAACAAACAGGTGAAGAACATTCATGTACACAACCTAAAGGAGACTATAGAGGTGCCCCCCACAGGGGACGAGATTGCAGAACTAGCCGCCTCCTTCAATAACATGACCGAGAAGCTGGACCGGGCCTTTTCCATTCAGAAGCGCTTTTCGGCGGATGCCGCCCATGAATTGCGCACTCCCTTGGCGGTGATGCAGACCAAACTGGATGTCTTTCGCAAGAAGGGCCAGCACACCCCGGAGGAGTATGAGGCCCTGACGGCGGCCTTTCAAAAGCAGCTGGGGCGGCTGCGCAGTCTGGTGACCGAGCTGTTGGATATGGCCAACATGGAGGGAGAGTGGACCGCTGCACAAGTGCCGCTACTGGAGCTGCTGGAGGAGGTGCAGACGGATTTGTCCAGTGTGGCAGAGGGGAAGACTGTCACCATTTCCCTGTCTGGCGGGGAAGCCTATGCATGGGGAAACCCGGAGCTGTTGTACCGAGCCTTTTACAACCTGGTGGAAAACGGCATCAAATACAATGTGCCCGGGGGCCGTGTGGCCATAGAGATACAACGGGGGAAGGACCAGGTGACAGTTTCCGTCAGCGACACCGGCCCCGGCATTCCCCAGGCCATGCAGGAACAGGTCTTTGAGCCCTTTTTCCGCGTGGACAAATCCCGCAGCCGGGAGATGGGGGGGCGCAGGGCTGGGCCTGTCCATGGTGGACGCCATTGTGAGGCAACACGGCGGCACGGTCTCTTTGACCGACCGGGAGGGCGGCGGCAGCTGCTTTACCGTGACGCTGCCCATACATCCATGACAAAAGGACTGGGAATTTCCCAGTCCTTTTGCCTTAACAGGGATTTAACATAGTTTGCTTTATGATGGTGTCAACTCCAGTAGAAAGGATCAGAACCATGTCTGTCATTGAAAATGTATCCAAACAATACGGCCCGGAATACGCCCTGCACCATGTGACTATGACCATCGGCAAGGGGATGAACTTCCTGGTGGGAGCCTCCGGCAGCGGAAAAACCACCCTGTTAAAGCTCTTGAGCGGAATGGAGGGGGACTTTGAGGGGGAGATCTCCTATCGAGGCAAGTCCATTCGGGATTTCTCGCCCCAGGAGAAGAGCGGGCTATACCACTCGGTGTTCGGCTTTGTGTGGCAGGACTTCCACCTGCTGGAGGAGGCCACCGTGCTGGAAAACGTGCTCTTGCCCGGCCACTTACAGGAGGGGACGGACAAAGCCCAGGGAGAACGGCTGCTGCGCCAGCTGAACATCGAGGACCTGGCCGGGCAGAAAGTCAAATACCTGTCCGGGGGACAGAAGCAGCGGGTAGCCATTGCCCGAGAGCTGATGAAACAGCCACAGGTCCTCTTCTGCGATGAGCCCACCAGCGCCCTGGACGCCAAAGCCGCCAAGGCCACCATGGACATTTTGCGCACCCTGTCCAAGCAGCGGACGGTCATCGTGGTCACCCATGATACCTCCCTCATCACCAGCAAGGATACCGTGTTTGAGCTGGACAAGGGGGAGCTCATTTCCGCCCCGCCCCAGGAGAAGGAGCGTAAGGCAAACTGAAAGTCGGTGGCCCGCCCCAAGCTATATCTGCCCGGCGCGTTGCGCATCGCAGGGATGAATCTCAAGAACCGGGCGGGGCGGTTTGCCGTGTCGGTGCTCACCCTGCTGGTGGCATCCACCCTACTGCTGGCCACCGTCAGCGGGGCCATCGGAAGCAGCGGGGGCCGGGAGTTTGACAAACTGCTCCAGACCTATGGGGAGGGCATTTTGGATATCAGCCTGGTGGGCAGCTTCACCGGAGCCGCCGGGACATCGGGGGAGGACGAGGACAATACCAATCAGGATGTGGAGCAGGACCTCGGCGGCCTCTATGAGACCTATGCCCAGGACCCCCGGGTGGAGTTCATTGTTCCCTCCCAGGCCTTTGACAACATTCAGGTCACCGTGGATGGACAGACCCACACCGTGGAGCAGAGCGGTAATACCCCGGTACTCACCAAGCTGCTGTCTGGGTCCATCCCCGCAGGGGATGACTTTCAGGTGGTGATTCCGGAGAAGTTTGCCCAGAGTCTGGGCTGGACGGCAGAATCTGCCCTGGGGAAGACGGTGGAGTTCTCCGCCACCATCAACAAGTGGGTGAACAATCAGCCCATCGCAAAGCCGGTGAACTTGAAAGCTACGGTGTGCGGTGTGGCAGATAACACCGTGGTCTATGAGTACGAGGGACAGACCATGAGCTTCACGGTGGACGACAGCTTCTTCTTCAACCGGGCTGCCATTGAAGAGGTGCGCCGACAGGCGGGCATCCAGGGGGACAGCGCCAACATGATTCTCAGGGCCAAGACCCCGGAGGACATGATCTCCCTGAAGGACGAGCTGAATCAGAAGGGAATTGTCCCCCTGGGCCAGTTTCCGCCTGGTATACACCGAGCCAGCCATAGCGCTGCGCACATAAGAGCAAAAAAAGACCATCGGGATACCGATGGCCTTTTTTGCTCAGTTCTTGCCGAACAGCGCTGCCTGCCGCTCCAAAAACAGCTGGATCTGTTCTTCGTCCAGGGTGTAAAAGGTACGGTTTCCGTGGATGGTGCACTGCACCAGGCCGCAGTCGGAGAGCTTATTCATATGGTGGTGGATGGTGTTGCGGCTCAGGGAGAAGCGGGTGGACAGCTCCTGCACGTAGGCGGTGCGCCCCCGCAGATAGCACAGAATGTCAAATCGGGTGGGGTCCCCCAACAGGCGGTAGGTCTCGCACACCTGATCCTGGGCGGAGGTGCGGCCGCTGACCAGCTCCATGAGCTCCCGCCGCAGCACGCCGCCGTAGATGCGCACTCGGCCGGGGGACTCGTCAAAGGTCAGGTTGGTGTCCGCCCCAAAGAGGAAGGGGTGAAGGGTGTAGGTGGTCTCCGGGGCGGGGCGCAGGTGGGACAGCTGGGTGAAAAACTCCAGCTGGGACAGGGGGGCGCACTGTTGGAGGTAGGAGGCGGCCAGCTCTTCCAGCTGCGCCTGGTGTTCCTCCAGGTGAGCCACAATGGGGCGCAGACACGCCAGAGCCCGCGCTCCCACCGCCTGATGGTTTCGGGAGAGCTCCAGCAGGGCCACCTTAGTGGAGTCCGGAGCGTTGAGCCCCAGTACCAGGTCGGTGAAGATCTGGGGGTCCATCCGGTGCTGGTTGGACAGGTCGTCCTCGAAGATGCTGGCGATGCCCCAGACCACCTCCTCCCGGTCCAGCCCGTCCACCAGCTGGGAGAAGGCCTCCCAATCCCCCTGGAATCGGTCCAGCAGGGGATAGAGGAGGAAGAAGGCGGGAGAGCTGGAGCCGATGGTGTTGTAGGGGAAGCCCTCCAGGTCGCCAAACAGCGCCTGAATTTCCTTTTCCTCGGCAGTGGCCACCCGGTCCAGCTGGTGGGTGAGGGCCTTGAGTAGCTCCAGAGCCTGGCACAGAGCGGGGCTGGGCAGCACCTTGCGCTGCTGAATGCGCTGCTCCATCTGGTCCCAGGTTTTGTTGCTGGCACGCCGCCCCAGATAGGCCAGTGCTTCCAGAATGAGGTTTGGTTTGTGTTGAATTATCATAGAAATTCCTTTCTGCCCCGGAGTTTCAATTGATATGGTAAGAATTGCTGGGGCTTGCAGTTGACAATTTTTTGGAGAGTTGACAATTTCTCTTGACAAAGGGAATGGGTGGAGGTATCGTTTGAGCATGACATACACCTATCGTGCAAAACGAACGATGTCCATATGATAACATGGCAGAGCCCTTTGGGCAATGGGGGCATGTGAGATTCAGATAGAAGGGAGAAGAACAATGGAAAAAGTCAGAAAAAGCATGGCAGTGTTACTTGCCGTCATGATGCTGGCTGGCGCACTTCCCGGAGCCGCTTGGGCTGAGGGCACTCAGACCAATGAGCGCACGGTCCAGGCCCGGGAAGTGGAGTCCGAGTCCCGGGTGCAGTATCAGGACGCCCAGGACGACAGCCAGCCCCGATATGCAGAGGATGAGGTGGTAACCGTCATCGTGGAGATGGAAGCTCCTGCTGTGATGGACTACTACCAGGTCAGCAGCTACGCCGCCTCTGTGGGCGACGAGACCAGCGCCGGTGAGGCGGTATCCGAGTACCTGGCCTCTTCGGACGTGCAGCAGACTACTCAGCAGCTGCTGAATGACCAGCAGGGCGTCATCGACTAGGTGACTGCTCTGGCCGCTCAGCAGCCCGCCGTGACCGACGCCACCGATGAAAACAGCGGTGAGCCTGTGGGTACCATTGTAGGCCAGTGGGCCACTTTGGTCAACGCCATGGCCATCCGGGTGCCTTACAGCGCTCTGGACGGAGTCAAGCGAGCCTATGTGGAGCAGGTGTATGACCGCCCCGAGGAGACCAGCGGCACCGTGGACGGTGACAAGGCCTGGTATTCCTACAGCTACGACAAGGTGGGCGTGGAAGGCGTCTGGAGCGAGGGCTACACCGGCCAGGGTATGCTGGTGGCCGTTTTGGACAGCGGCCTGGACCTGAAGTTGGGCGTGACTCAGAACGAGGACGGCTCACAGGGCCGCGGCGTGGTGCGGGTCCACGAGGCCTTCACCGACAACTCCTTTAAGAATGACCCCAACGACGCCGAGAACGGCTGGAATCTGCGCTACACCTCCGAGAGCCTGGCTGCCTTCCTGGAGGACAACCAGCTCAACTCCACCACCGGGCAGGACGGCGGCGTGATTGTGTGGGACTACAACGGTCTGTACAAAAACCTGAAGGTGCCCTACGCCTGTGACTACGCAGACGGCGACATCAACGTCCTGCCCACCTCCAGCGATCACGGCACCCACGTCTCCGGCACGGTGGCCGGTTACGCTGAGACCGACGAGGGCGAGGTCATTTTCTCCGGCGTGGCCCCCGACGCTCAGCTGATGATGATGAAGGTGTTCCCCGATCAGGACGGCGGTGCTCAAGCAGACGGTGACCATCAACGCCCTGGAGGATGCTCTGAAGCTGGGCGCCGATGTCATCAACCTGAGCCTGGGTTCTGACAACGGCTTTGCCGACGACGACACCATGCAGAACGAGCTGTACGCCCGCATTGAGGAGGCCGGCATTGTGCTCATGGCCTCCGTCGGCAACAGCAGCTACTCTTCTGCCAGCCACAACTACGGGGACAACCCCCTGACCTCCGATGTGGACACCTCTATGATGTCCTCCCCGCCATCTACTCCTCCAACCTGGGCGTGGCCTCTCTGGAGAACGCCATCCAGGTGCAGTCCTACTTCACCTGGACCAACGAGGACGGTGAGACCCGGGAGATCGACCCCTGGACCGTGGCTATGAAGGCCACCTTTGCCGACAAGGTCACCAACGCCCAGTCCTTCTCCTCCGTGGTTCACGGGGAGACCCGAGGCATCCTGGGCGTGCTGGTGTATGATAGCGACCCCAATGCCCCTGAGCTGATCAACATGAGCGTGGAGAACACCAGCCTGTCCAGTGCCTACATCAAGGGCCGGGAGGGCTCTGCCATGGAGGCCGCTCTGAAGGCTGGCCAGTCCGTGAACATCGTGGTTCCCGAGGAGGACAAGGCCGTGGAGAATCCCACCGACGGTCAGATGTCCACCTTCTCCTCCTGGGGCGCTGGTCCCAGCCTGGAGCTGAAGCCTGAGATCACCGCCCCCGGCGGCAACATCTGGTCCACCATCATCGACCAGATCAACACCGCCGACGAGGGCTACACCGGCAGCTACGGCATGATGAGTGGTACCTCCATGGCCGCCCCCCACATGACCGGTATTGCCACTCTGGTGCGCCAGTACGTGCAGTCCAGCGCAGCCTTTGCCGGCAAGGAGCCCGGTGAGGTGGGCGACATTGTCAACCAGCTGCTGGTGAGCACCGCTGTGCCTCAGACTGATTCCAACGGGGTGTACTACTCTCCCCGTCAGCAGGGCGCCGGTCTGGTCAACGCCACCGCCGCCGTGGACACCCCCGCCTACATCACCGTGGACGGCCAGAATGTGGGCAAGCTGGAGCTGCTGGACGATCCCAACCGCACCGGCAGCTATGACATCACCTTTGATGTGCACAACATCTCCGACAAGGCCATGACCTATGACGTGGCCATCACCCTCCAGCGCCCCGACACCCAGACTGTGGACAGCACCTGGGGTGAGCGCAACACCATGATGCACCAGGACGTGGTCATCAAGACCGTGGAGCTGGGCCAGGTCACCGTGGAGGCCGGACAGACCGCCCGCTTCTCCAAGACTGTGACCCTCACCGACAGTGAGAAGGCTCAGCTGGACCAGCTGTTTGAAAACGGCGTGTATGTGGAGGGCTTTGTCTCCCTCACCGATGCCGCCGGCACCGCTCCCACCCTGGGCCTGCCCATGCTGGCCTTCTACGGCGACTGGACGGCCGCCCCCATCTTTGACCAGGGCGACTGGACCGACGAGGCCGAGGACGGCGAGAACGTGATGAACAACGAGTCCACTTGGGGCGTGTCCCTGATGGGCAGCACCATGGTCAACTGGAGCTCTGGGGAGATCATTGGCTACCTGAACCTGGGCCAGAATCCCTTTGACTCCGACGCTGTCATGAATCAGACCCTCTATTGCGAGGAGAACATTACCATCTCCCCCAACGGAGACGAGTACTTCGACCGCGTGGACGACTACATCCTCTATCAGCTCCGTGACGCCAAGATGATCGTGGTGCGGGTCACCGATGCCGAGACCGGCGAGGTGTACTTTGCCGACTGGAACTCCTTCATCACCCGTACCCTGTACAACGCCTCTTACGCCGCTCCCACCCCCCTGAGCGCCATGTACTATGGCCTCATCCCCACTTGGGACGGCACCGACCAGGAGGGCAACGTCCTGCCCAGCGGCACCAAGTGCAAGTATGAGATCATCGCCTACGGCGAGGGTGATTACGGCGACAAGGTGTACAACGAGGATATGGGCTACGAGATCACCGACTTCGACGCCGTGGCCGCCGGGGAGATCACTCCCACCTCCAACGGCCACGAGATGGACATGACCGGCGACGTGATGGACTTCTCCATCACCGTGGACACCGTGGCCCCCGAGCTGGAGAACAACACCGTCTCCATCTATGAGAAGGACGGCTGCACTTACATGACCGGCACCGTCTATGACGAGGACGGCTCCCTGGCTAACATCGAAGTGTCTCCCTATGTCACCCGTACCTATAAGGAAGGCTACGGCGATCCCAACTACTCCGAGGTGGGCGTGAATAGCACCAACGCTTTCCTGGTGGAGAACTTCTATGACCCCGCCGTGAAGACTCGCACCTTCACCGTGGACGTCACCGAGTACGCCCACAGCATTGAGAACTATCCCGGCGAGAACAACGTCTATGACTTCACTTGGAACGGCAACGTGCTGGTGTCCTGCGGCGACTACGGCGCCAATGACCGCAGCTATGCCATTACCGTGGAGTCCACCCAGGGCCTGGTGCTCTCTCAGACCTCCGCTCTGCTCCATCCCGGTAACTCCTTCGACCTGAGCGTCATCGACAACAGCGGCCAGGAGGGCACCATCACCCGCACCTCCAGCAACCTCGAGGTGGCCACCATTGACGATTACGGCCATGTCACCGCCGTGGCTCCCGGCCAGACGGTCATCACCGTGGCCAAGGGCGGCTCCAGCGCCATCTGTGTGGTGGCCGTGGAGGAAGTGCCCACCGTGGTGGAGGACTTCGATCTGTCCATCCAGAGCTTTGACGGCCTGAAGCCCGACGGCCAGGTGGTGGTGAAGGTGGACAACCTCCAGCCCGCCAACGTGGACCTCTCCGAGATCAAGTGGACTGTGCGGGAGGACGAGGACTACGCCGAGAACTATGCCGAGGGCCTCATCGACGTGGACCAGTACACCAACGACGGCCTCACCGGCGTGATGTACCTCACCGTCTCCACCTCTCAGGCTGGCCTGGAGCTGCCTGAGGGCAACGGCAGACTGGACGTGACCCTCAACGGCGTCACCCGTTCCATGGACATCAACTGGGACGACATTTACACCACTTCCGATCAGGACGACCTGGTCTCTGACATGGCCATGGGCGACCAGGTGGTGTACGTCAAGCAGGGTGAAACCGCCCAGCTGCTGGCCAAGAATCGCCAGAACAAGCTTCACGAGACCAGCACCGTGGAGACCGAACTCACCGGCCTGAAGCTGGATGGCCCCGACTTCTTCAACGTGGGCGGCACCTACGAGGCCACCCTGGTCAACGAGGCCGGTTACGACCTGCCCGAGGATGTGGAGCTGTGGATTCGCTACGCCAACGGCTCCGAGGTGCAGATGCAGAATAGCGCAGGCTACAAGCCCTACACCTACGATCCCGAGACCGGTAAGCTGGTGGTGCATTACGTACCCAGCGGCGCTACCAACGTGCTCATTATCCGGGCCGCTGGTGTGGAGAATCCCGAGGCCCAGGCCGGCAGCATGTCCGGCCAGACCTGGACCCGTCCCGATCCCCTGTACGGACCCTTCGACTGGACCGTTACCGACGGCAACGGCGAGCTGACCATAGGTACTGTGACCGACAAGTGGGGTCAGGAGATCAACGCCGCCATGTACACTCCCTCTGAGCCCGGCGTGAGCTACATCACCGCCACCACCAAGGACGGTCAGTACTCTTTGAACTTCGCCGTGGTGTGTGAGGCGGTCCTGGCCGACACTCTGAACCTGGACACCCACCGCCTGGATCTGGAGGCTGGTGACACCCACACCCTCACCGCCACCCTGAGCCCCGAGCCCACTCGGGCCGAGGACGCCCAGGTGCGCTACATCAGCTTCAACCCCGATGTGGCCTCTGTGGATGAAAACGGTGTGGTCACCGCCCACAAGGAGGGCTATGCCTACCTGAAGGTGGAGAGCGTGGCCGACAACCAGGTCACCAGCTACTGCGTGGTCAAGGTCACCGGCAACATGTATCAGGTGAAGTTCGTGGACGACACCGGCAACATCTACAAGCTGGTGGAAGTGGCTGAGGGCAGCTGCGTGTCCAAGCCCCAGGACCCCGTGCGGGAGGGTTACACCTTCGACGGCTGGTTCATGGACGAGGACGGCACCCAGGCCTACGACTTCAACACCCCTGTGGACGCTGACCTGACCCTGTACGCCCACTGGACCAAGGTGGACACCGAGCCCACCCCCAATCCCGGTGGTGACGGCGGCTCCCAGGGCGGCGGCAGCGGTACCGGCGACGAGAGCAACCTGATTGTGCCCATGGCCACTCTGGTGTGCGCCATGGCAG
>CABPXX010000020.1 GCA_902461475.1 uncultured Eubacteriales bacterium
CCAGTGGTCAGGTCATCGGTGACCAGGGGGTAATAGCCAATGCCGCCAAACTGGTCCACCAGCAGGCAGTAAGCGCCGTTGTCCTGGTCGTCCTGGTTGAACTTGAAGATGGTGGGTCCCTCCACCCACTGGTTGGCGTTGAGGGAGTCGGAGGGGATGTGGGTCCACTCGCCCAGCAGGGTGTCGGCCACTTCCACGTACACGGTCTTGGTCTTGGCGCCGTAGTCGTTGGTGGCGCCGCCCTCGTTCTTGGTGTAGCGGTAGTACTTGCCATCCTCGGAAGAGCGGATGATGGTGGTGTCAATGGAGGACTCGTCCATCTCAATGAACACCTGGGGCTCGGTGAAGGTGTAGAAGTCCCGGGTCTTGGCGTAGTACAGCCGCTGCTTGGCGTAGCCGTCCTCTTCCACCTTGGAGGCCCAATACACCACATACTCCCCGGTGAGAGGGTCGTAGGTGGCCTCGGGGGCCCAGGTGCAGCCGGCGCCGATGCTGGCGCTGACGGTGACCATGCGCATGTCAGACCAGTTCACCAGGTCGGTAGACTCCCACACCATCAGGGCCTGGCTGCCAGCGGTCTGGGCAGCGCCCCAGCCGTTGCCGCCGTTGATCTTCAGGTCGGTGGCAATGAGGTAGAACTTGTCCCCCTCGGGAGAGCGGATGATGAAGGGGTCACGGACGCCCTTCTCGCCCTTGTCGGAGGTGAGTACAGGCTTGTTCTCGTTGAGGTCGGTCCAGTTCAGGCCGTCCTGGCTGGCGTCAAAGTAGATTTGCTCGCCGTCGGAATAGCCCTCGCCAGCGAAGTAGGTAAAGAAGTAGTCGGTGTAGTCCTCCTCGCTGATTTCCTCAGGGGCGGCCTTCACGGTGAGGGCGATGTCCTTGGTGACGGTCTGGTCGGCCAGGGTCACCTGAGCGGTGACGGTGACCACGGTGTCACTGGCGGGACGGGTGACGGTGCCGGCGGGGGTGTCGTCATAGCCCTCCACGGTGGCGGGGATGGGATTGACGTTGACGATGTCGGCCCGGTCGGTGGTCCAGGTGATGTCCAGACCGTTGGAAGTGGTCTCCGGCAGGGTGATGTTGCCCCGCACGTCGTCCTTGCTGGGGATGTCGATGGACTCCAGGGCCTCGGTGAGCTCTTTGTCCACGTCCAGAGGCATGACGGTGACCTTCAGCTCCACGGTGTAGCTCTCGCCGTCCACCTGGAAGGACACAGGGATGGTGACCTTGGTCTCCGGCCCACCACGGCGTGGACGGTGCCGTCAGCGGCGATGACGTCGGTGTTATCCCAGGTGCCCCAAGTGAGGGTCACGTTGTCCAGCTTGGTGGGGAAGATGAGGTCGTCGATGACGGTGTCCAGGCTGGCGTTGTCCCCCTTGACCACGTCGTACAGGTCGGCCATGACCATGTCCGCCTTGTCCTCCGCGGTGGGCAGAGAGGCCTCGATCTCAGACTTGCTCAGGGCGTAGGACCAGACCTTCACGTCGGAGATGTTGGCCTTGAGCAGAGAGTCCAGGGTGTACAGGGACTTGCCGATGTAGCCCAGCACATCCCCGTCGGGGATGACGTCGGCCAGGTTGTAGTCGTGGTCAATGGTGGAGATGGCCACGCCGTCCAGGTAGGTGGTGACGGTCTGGTCCTCGCTGACCACAGTGAGGGTGTGGTAGCCGTCGCTCCAGCCCACATTGAGCACGCTGCTGCGCTTCTCGCCGCCGGCGGCCTCGTTGCCCACTTTAATGCCCGTGAGGGTCTTTCCGGCATAGCTGCCCTGGTTGGACTTGGGGCCCACAAACAGGTAGTTGCCAATGCTGCCATCGCCCCAGTTGCCCACGCCATCGCCGATGACCCAGGCCCACTGAGCAGAGTTGCCCCCGTCCACAGACAGGGTGATCTCCACGGCGCAGTCGTCGTCCGTCTCCGAGATCAGCCCCTGGGGCAGGGTGGCGTACTGCTTGTTGGCAAAGTGCAGCACGTTGGTGTCCCCGTAGGTGGAGAAATTCCCGTCTACGGTGTTGTATAACGTGGCATGGTTGTCATTTCCCGACACATCCAGCAGCTGATTGCCGCTGTGGGACATGTCATAGTGTGCGGTGGGCTCCACAGGCTCCGCCGCTCGCACCGTGCCCGAAAGGGGTACCAGCGACAGGGTCATCACCGCTGCCAGGGCCGCAGATGCCGGCCGTTTCCAGTTGGTCTTCATAGCTTCCTCCTTATTTGCCAAGATTGGTATGCTTATTGTACCATAGTCTGTCCATTTTGCTCAAGGGAAAGCCGGTCAACTCTGTAAATTTATACGTAATTTACAATACAATTTTTCCGCTCCTCCCGTCTTTTTCCAGACAACCTCCACTTTTCCCGTTGTTTTTGTACGGATAAGTTGTAAGATTCCGGTAAACAGGCCAGATTGGAAACTGTGATAATGTCAAATTTCCGCCGCTGCACACAAAATCGGCTGTGGCACGCCGCCCTTGACCTGCCACAGCCGATGATGTTCTCATTCCCCTTTGTACTTTTTCCGGGTGGCCATGCCGCCCCGGATGTGTCGCTGGGCCTTGTTGACCTCCAGCACCACCTTCACCTGCTCATACAGGGGCCGGTTGAAGGTGGGCAGCCGCTCGGACAGGTCCTTGTGTACCGTGGATTTGCTCAAGCCGAATTTCTGGGCGGCACTGCGCACCGTACCTTTCTCTTCGATGATGTACAGTGCCATCTCGCAGGCTCGCTCTTCCATGTTCCCTTTCAAACGGCAACACTCCCTCATGGTTCTCACACGAGCATATATATGTGAGGAGGGGGACAATTATGTGATCTTCTACCGCTGAGGGTCTTTCAGGCAATTCCACTTCTAGAAACCGATGAAAGGATTTCCGGTATGGAAATCCTTTCATCGGTTATGAGCTATTTAATTTGCCGCTTTTTCCACGGAGTCAATATCCAGGGAATACCCTAAAATTTCTCCCACATCTGTAATTTTTCCTTTGACCACCAGGGTGTCACCCACAGCCATATTCATCACCGCTGTTTTCTGGTCCTCCGACTTGATGTAGCACTGAACTCCCAAAATGGCAAATTCGTCCTGGGTGGAGACAATGGAAATGTACATACCGCTGCTGTCAATGACATTCAGGCGACCCGTCAACTCCACGTACTGGTCCTTATACTTCTCCGCTGCTTTCAGTGCGTTGCCATTCAAATCATCCATCAGCTCAGAGACGGCATATGCGGTATAAGTGATTTCCGGGGTTTCGGATTCCGGCTGTGTGGTGTTGATGTTCTCAGATTGGGACACTGGAGCATTGGTTTTCCCCGGCTTGTCGGTGGTTTCGCCGCCCAAAGAACCGCCAATTGCGCCAAGAACGATAATGGCAATTACAGCAATAAACCACGGACGCTTATAAATGGGCTTCTTGTTTTTCCCGCCACACTGGGGGCAGGTCTTGGCACTCGCAGCAATTTCAGCTCCACAATGCTTGCAAGTTACCATTTTACTCTCTTTTGACATCTCTTTTCCTCCCTGCAAATTCTTTGATTTTCACTTACATAATCGTGTACTTTTTTGCAGGTATATTTTCCAGATAATTTTGTGTGCACTTTGCTGATTTTTACATTTGCCACTGGATTTTCCTTCCGTGTTATAGTAGAATGATTTTGCTCACATAAAGAGGTGTGTATTTTACAAAAAAGTACACATTTCTGTAAAATCGCCCACTTACAGCAATTTGGCATTTTCGTAAATTTCCGCACGATATCGGAATGTAGACAGCGGCATTCCACACAGCTTTGCAGCTGTGGTACCGGTTATTGTTCCGCTTTTCCATTGTTGATACAGGTGATGAAAATTTTCCGGCAACGGCTTCGGAGGCCTGCCAAAGCGGATGCCCCTTGCCTTGGCCGCAGCGATCCCTTCCGCCTGACGCTGTCGGATGTTGGTGCGTTCATTCTCTGCCACAAAGGACAGCACTTGAAGGACAATGTCGCTTAAAAATGTTCCCATCAGGTCCTTGCCCCGGCGGGTGTCCAATAGCGGCATATCCAGTACCACAATGTCAATGCCCTTTTCCTTGGTCAGAATCCGCCATTGCTCCAGAATTTCAGAATAGTTTCTCCCTAGACGATCGATGTTTTTGATAAAAAGCAAATCGTCTTTTTTTAATTTTCGCACCATTTTCCGGTACTGGGGCCGTTGAAAATCCTTACCCGATTGCTTATCTATGAACATATTTTTCTCCGGGATGAATAATTCTTTCATGGCAAGAAGCTGTCTATCCTCATTCTGCTCTCTGGTGCTGACACGAATATAGCCATACAGATTTCCCATTTCTTTCCCTCCCTTCTGCTCTTCTATGGTACTGGATTGTGGATACTCGTGAATACACTCACACTTCTTCCGGTTGTCTCCCCGGAAGATCATGACAACAGAACGCTATTCGTCTTCACCGCTGTGTACTTTGTGCAAAAACTTGTCAAACCCCCTTGCATTTTTCGTCATTTTATAGCATAATACACAATATAAATTCCTCCGTTCCCCTGTTTCTCCAGCTTCCCTCCGATCTGGCACACCGCAGCGGGAACCGGCGGTGTTGTTTTCCTGTGAGAGAAAGGTGGATGTTCCATGAGAAGTTCCGGTATTTTGATGCCCATTTCCGCCCTGCCCTCCCCCTATGGCGTGGGCACGCTGGGTCAAAGCGCCCGGGATTTTGTCTCCTTCCTGGTGGAGTCCGGCCAGACCTATTGGCAGATTCTCCCCATCAGCCCCACCGGGTTTGGGGATTCCCCCTATCAGTCCTTCTCCTCCTTTGCCGGCAACCCCTACTTCATTGACCTGGACGATTTGGCCCAGGTGGGGCTGCTGCTGCCCGAGGAGTTTCAGACCCTCACCTGGGGCGAGAGTCCCACCCAGGTGGACTACGGTCTCATTTACCGCCAGCGGTTCCCCATCCTCCGCCGGGCGGTATCTCGTCTGAGCATCAAGCGGCCCCAGGAGCTGGCCGACTTCTGCCGCACCCAGCAGGAGTGGCTGGAGCCCTACGCCCAGTTTATGGCCTTCAAAGATTACTATGATGGGGCACCCTGGTCCCAGTGGCCCGACCCCATCCGGCTTCGTCAGCCCCAGGCGGTGGAGGAGCTGGCGGGCGAGCTCTCCGACTCCATCCTCTTCTGGAAGGGGGTACAGTTCCTCTTCTTCGCCCAGTGGAAAGCCCTGAAAGAGTACGCCAACCACCAGGGTATCTCCATCATCGGGGACCTGCCCATCTATGTGGCCTCGGACAGCGCCGACGTGTGGGCCAATCCCCAGCAGTTCCAGCTGGACGAGAACCTGTGCCCCACCGAGGTGGCCGGGTGTCCCCCCGACGGCTTCTCCGAGGACGGGCAGCTGTGGGGCAACCCCCTCTTCGACTGGGAGGGCATGGCGGAAAACCGCTACCAGTGGTGGATGCGCCGGGTGGCCTTCCAGTTCACCATCTACGATGTGCTGCGCATTGACCACTTCCGGGGCTTCGACTCCTACTATGCCATCCCCGCCGGAGACAAAAACGCCCGCCGGGGCCGTTGGTGTCCCGGGCCGGGCATCGCCTTTTTCAACATTCTCAAGGAGACTCTGGGAGATCGGCCCATCATCGCCGAGGACCTGGGCTTCCTCACCCCCTCGGTGCACCAGATGCTGGCGGACACCGGGTACCCCGGCATGAAGGTGCTGGAATTCGCCTTCGACCACCGGGACAGCGGGCAAAATCTGTACCTGCCCCACAACTACCCCGTCAACTGCATTGCCTATGTGGGCACCCACGACAACGACACCGCCCTGGGCTGGACCCGCACCGCCGACCCGGACGACGTGGCCGCCGCCCGGGCCTACCTGAACCTCACCCCGGAAGAGGGGGAGAACTGGGGCATGATGCGGGGCATCTGGGCCAGTGCCGCCCGGTACACCATCGTACAGATGCAGGACGTGCTGGGCCTGGGCAGTGAGGGGCGCATCAACACCCCCTCCACCACCGGGGAGAACTGGCAGTGGCGGGCCACCCCCGGCTATCTCACCCAAGAACTGGCCCATCGGCTGTACCGGATGACCAAGCTGTACGGACGGCTGCGGCCGTAAATTGCATAAAAAAGGAGCGTTCCGCCTGGAACGCTCCTTTTATGCTTTTATGTTACATCAGAAATACCAAACAGCCGATCATATTGCAGCAGCTGGTAGTCCTTGAGGAGCTGCTCATACTGGGTGGTCTCCCAGTGGCTGTAGGCCTTGCCCTGGGTGTCGATGTAGCCCACCGAGGTGAACACGGGCAGCTGCTGCTGCACTTCCTGGAGGAACTTGCCGTACAGGTCAGTCTCGATACCCGCATATTCCAGCAGGTACTGGCCCAGGAAGTTGAGGCTGGTCTCCTGGGGGGCGTCCTCGGCCTCCAGGGGGCGGTTGGACCAGATGACAAAGGGCACCTGGAACTTGGCCATATACTGCTCCATGGTCATGTCTGCCTGGGCCACGCCGTAGGCTTTGTCCAGGAACTCCTGCTCCAGAGAGGGGGGATGGTCTCCGAACATGACGATGATGGTGGGCTCCTCATAGGTGGAGAAGTAGTCCACCAGCTCTTTGAAATACTCGTCGGTCTTGTTGGCCAGAGTCAGGTACTGCTCCGCCCGGGGGTACTGGCCGGGGCAGTCGGTGAGGGTCACTTCGGTGGGGTAGTCCGGCTCTTCATAGCCGCCGTGGTTCTGATAGGTGACGTTGAAGAGGAACAGGGGCTCCCCGGCCTCCTTGTGCTCAAACTCCCAGATGATCTGCTGGAAGTCGGAGTAGTCGCTGGGGTAGGCGTGCTCGATGAGCTCGGGCACATCCATGTCCTGGCGGAACTTCATCTCGTCAAACCCCAGCAGCGGATAGGCCTTATCCCGGTTCCAGGACTTCACCTCTCCGGGGTGAAAGGCCAGGGTGCGATAGCCCAAATCCCCCAACAGGGAGGCCATGGAGGGGGTCTCCTGGGTGATGTACTGCTGATAGGGGGCGCTGCCCGTGGGAAGGAAGGCCATGGAGTTGCCCGTGAGGAACTCAAACTCGCAGGCGCTGGTGCCAGCGCCGAACACGGAGGAATAGGCGTGGCCAAAGACGGCATTGTCCAGGGACTTGATGTAATCCATGACGCTCTCGCTGAGAGACAGGTTGCCGTAGCTCTCAAAGTCCGCCCAGGACTCGTTCATAATGGCGATGACGTTGTACTTCTCCCCGGTCTGGGTACTCCCCTGCTGGTCGGCGGGGCCCTCCACGTGGAAGGTCAGTCCCTCCCCCTGGGCGTCCTCCACCTGGCTGAGGACGTATTTCACGTCGTCAATGGTGGCGTTGGTAGGCTGCTCCACTTCCATGTACTTGGTATTGTCAAAAAAGGCGCTGAGGGCTCCGTCGGTGCAGTAGCCCACCATCTGCTGCCAGGTGTAGGCTCCCACCTTCATCTCCTCCAGCACGGCAGGCTGGGCAAAGATGAACATCAGGCTCAGGCCGGCCACCACCCCCGCCACACGGGGCATGATGGTCTTTCCTGTGGGCCGGAACTTGCCCCAGGTTAAGTACTTGCGCAGGAGAATGGCCGCCACCAGCAGCACGCCCAACCACAGATACATGTCCTTTGTCAAGCTCAGCTTGTAACTGCCGGATACCGCTGCCGCCGTCTCCAGCGCGGAGAAGTCCCAGGGGAGAATGGGGGTACCCCGGAACAGATTGACAAAGTAGTTGGCCATGCCCCATAGGGCGGACAGCAGGTGCACCACCAAGCTGCTCATCACCGGGTACCCAGTGAAGGAACACAGCAACCAGTACACCCCGGCCAACCACAGTCCGTTGGCCGCCACTGCCATGAGCTTGACGTCTACGAACTTGGTGCCCATGATCAGCTGCATGAGATAAAACGCCGTCACGGGGGTCAGCAGCATCACAGTGAGCAGAATGCCTCTCCTTTTCTTGTCCATTTCTTTCCATTCCATCACAATTTCTCCAGGTTCCTTTCCTTTTTGCATATTCACACAGACTATACACGAATTTTACACAAAAGTCAAATTGCAAAAGGGACAAAAAAATGCCGTAGACCCTGGAAGTCTACGGCAATTCTCCTTGGATTATGAATGATTTTCCACAATTTCACCAGCCCGGTAGGCGGCCACCAGGTCCTTGAGGTCCCGGATTTGCTCCAGCAGCTGGCGGCCCACGTCGGTCTGCCGAATCTTCATGCGCTGTTCCATGCGCTCGAAGATCTCCGAACTGGAGGAGATGTCCCAGTTCTCATGGATGGCCCGCTCCCGGCCTGCAAAGGGCTGGTGGGAGACCAGGCGCATGAAGTTGGAGTTGTAGATGAGGGTGTACCCGGCGATGCCAGTGGTCTTCTGGTAGGCCTTGCAGAACCCGCCGTCGATGACGATGAGCTTGCCGCCCCCCTTCACTGGGCTCTCCCCCTTCTTGGACTTCACCGGGATGTGTCCGTTGATGATGTGGGAGTGCGCCCCCTCCAGGCCGAACTCGTGGAGGATTTTCTCACACACCTGGGGGTCGTGGTAGAGGCGGTAGTAGGCGTTTTTCTGCTCGGTCCAGGTGGACTCGTCGGCGATGAACCGCCGCTCAAAGGTGGTCATGCGGTCCCGGCCAAAGATGGGGCTGTTGCGCCCGGCCCACAAAAACCACAGAAAGTCCATGCCGAACTGCCGCTCCGGGGAGCCCACCTTATCATAATAGGCACGACGGGCGGCCAGGTCGGCAAAGTCCAGAAACTCCTTGCCCCCCAGGCTGTCGCAGCCGATGGAAAAGCGCATGAACTCTCCCTCTTCGGTCATGGGGATGCAACCGTGGAACAGGAGGTTTCCATTGAACACCTGGTACAGGCTGCCCTTGGAGTAGAGAAAGCGGACGTGGCGCTGGAGCTTCTCACTGTGGCGGAAGGAGCGGGTGAGCTGGTTGATGAGCTTCTCCTCTTCCGGGGTGAGGGTGTAGGGGTCGGCGGGGTCCACGGTGGGGAAGTCGGTGTCCTCCATGGCGTAGGTCTTGCCGTCCACCACCACCGTCTTGTCCTCATAGTTGATCTTGTCCAGCAGCAGCCGGTCATCCATGCGGAAGCAGGGGTTGCGCATGATCTTCTGCCCCTCCAGCTTGAAGAGGATGATGGTAATGGCCTTGTACATCTGGGCGGCCAGGCGCTTGTCCCGCTCGTTGTAGTTCTCCTCGTCCTCCCGGCTGAGTTTGACCTCAAAGCGGCTGACATCACAGTCCTTGTACACCTCGGCGGCGAACACGGACAGGGGGCGCAGGGAGATGCCGTACCCCGTCTCGATGACGTCCAGGTTGTTGTAGCGCAGAGAGTTGACCAGCACGGTGGCCACCAGGGTCCGGGAGCCGGAGGCGGCGCCCATCCACAGCACGTCGTGGTTGCCCCACTGGATGTCCACGCTGTGGTGGTCCATCAGGGCGTCCAGAATGATATCCGCACCGGGGCCCCGGTCGAAGATATCCCCCACAATGTGCAGGTGGTCCACCGCCAGGCTCTTGATGAGCTGGCACAGCTGCACCAGGAAGTCCCCAGCCCGGTCCAGCTCGATGATGGTGGAGATGATATTCTCGTAGTAGTCCCGCTTGTCGGTGTCCTCGTAGTGGGTGTGGATGAGCTCGTCGATGATGTAGGCGTACTCTTTTGGCATGGCCTTACGCACCTTGGAGCGGGTGTACTTGGAGCTGACCAGACAGCAGATTTCAATGAGGCGGTGGAAGGTCAGGCGGTACCACTCCTCCATGTCCTCCTGGTTCATGCGGCTTTGGAGCTCCTCCAGCTTCTCCCGGGGGTAGTAGATGAGGGTGGCCAGCTGGTCCCGGTCCGCCTTGGACACGCTGGTGGCAAACAGCTGGTCAATCTTCTCCCGCACCACCCCGGAGGCGGAGTTGAGGATATGCTGAAAGGCCTCGTACTCCCCGTGGACATCCGAGATGAAGTGCTCGGTGCCCTTGGGGAGGATGAGAATGGCCTGGAGGTTGATGATTTCTGTGCTGGCGGCCTGGACCGTGGGGTACTGCTTGGCCAGCATGCGCAGATAGTGCAGGTTGTCCTGTTCGCTGCCGTGGGTATTGGTATCCTGGTTCATGTCATAACCTCCTAACTGGTGTGTATGGGGTCCCGGGCCTTAGATGCGGGCCACGCCGCTGTCCCGGGCCGCCTGGGCCACAGCGGCGGCCACGGCGGGGCACACCCGCTCGTCAAAGGGAGCGGGGATGATATAGTCGGGGGTGAGCTCCTCGTCGCTGACCAGCTCGGCCAGAGCACGGGCGGCGGCCAGCTTCATCTCCTCGTTGATATCACTGGCCCGCACGTCGAAGGCGCCCCGGAACACACCGGGGAAGGCCAGCACGTTGTTGATCTGGTTGGGGAAGTCGCTGCGGCCGGTGCCGATGACGGCGGCCCCAGCCTCCCG
>CABPXX010000021.1 GCA_902461475.1 uncultured Eubacteriales bacterium
CGGCGATCTCCAAAAAGCGTTTGAAAAGAAACCAGGCCCCGCCGAGATCGGCGGGGCTTGTTGCTTACAACTTGGCGGCGTAGTCACACACGGGAGCCAAGGGGCACATGCCGCACTTGGCTTGGCGGGCGGTGCAGATGGCCCGACCGTGGAGCACCAGGCGGTGGCAGAAGTCGTTGGACTCCTCTGGGGGGAGAATTTCCCGCAGCTGTTTTTCCACCTTGCCCGGGTCCTTGGTGCCATCGGTGAGGCCCAGACGCCCGGAGATACGGATGCAGTGGGTGTCTGCCACCACCACACTGGGGGTGTGGAACACATCGCCCAAAATCAGATTGGCGGTCTTGCGCCCTACGCCGGGCAGTGCCACCAGCTCCTCCATGGTGCCGGGGACTTTTCCGCCGTGTTGGGATAGGAGCATCTGGGCGCACAGCACCAGATCCCGACTTTTGGCCCGGAAGAATCCGCAGGAGTGGATGTATTCCCCCACTTCATCCACGTCTGCCTGGGCGAAGGCCTCCAAAGTGGGAAAGCGGGCGAAGAGGGCGGGGGTGACTTGGTTGACTCGCTCATCGGTGCACTGGGCGGACAGCCGCACCGCAAAGAGCAATTCATAGTCTTTCTTATATTGCAGCGAGCAGATGCCGTCGGGATAGAGCTGCTTGAGTCCATCCACCATGGCACGGACTTGCTGGGGAGTTTTCATATGTATCACCTCTGGCGATATCATACCATAGACCCAGGGGGAATGTCACGAAACTTTCACGGTTTATCTATTGCTTTATTAGAATAAAGCGGATATAATAGGGCACAACTAGCTCATAAGAGAAAGGTGGAACAACCATGGTTTTGGAGTATATGGATTTTGTATCCAAAATGGACCCTGAGGTGGGCGCTGCCATCCGGGCCGAATATCAAAGACAGTGTGACAACATCGAGCTGATCGCCTCGGAAAACATCGTCTCTGAGACGGTGCTGGCCGCAGCGGGCAGCGTGCTCACCAACAAGTACGCAGAAGGATACTCCGGCAAGCGCTATTATGGCGGCTGTCAGTGCGTGGACGTGGTGGAGACCTTGGCCATCCAGCGGGCCTGCCAGCTCTACGGGGCCAAGTTTGCCAATGTGCAGCCTCACTCCGGAGCTCAGGCCAACTACGCCGTGTATATGGCCCTGTGCCACCCCGGGGACACCGTGCTGGGCATGAACCTGGACCACGGCGGACACTTGACCCACGGCAGCCCGGTGAATTTCTCCGGTAAATATTACAACGTGGTGGCCTACGGTGTGGACGAGGAGACTGGCTACATCGACTACGACCAGCTGGAGCGGGTGGCCAAAGAGTGCAAGCCCAAGATGATCGTAGCTGGCGCTTCTGCCTATCCCAGAACCATCGACTTTGCCCGCTTCCGTGCCATTGCCGATGAAGTCGGCGCCTATCTGTGGGTGGATATGGCCCACATTGCCGGCCTGGTGGCCGCTGGGCTCCACCCCTCTCCCGTGCCCTACGCCCATGTGGTGACCACCACCACTCACAAGACCCTGCGTGGTCCCCGTGGCGGCATGATTCTCACCAACGACGAAGACCTGGCCAAGAAGATCAACTCCGCCATCTTCCCCGGTGCCCAGGGCGGACCTCTGATGCACATCATCGCCGCCAAGGCGGTGGCACTGGGTGAGGCCCTCAAGCCGGAGTTCAAGGTGTACCAGCAGCAGGTGGTGGACAACGCCCAGGCTCTGGCCCAGGGGCTCATGAGCCGGGGCATGAACCTGGTGTCCGGCGGCACCGATAACCACCTGGCTCTGGTGGACCTGCGCAATCTGGGCGACCTCACCGGAAAGGAGCTGGAGCGCCGCCTGGACGAGGTGCGCATCACCGTCAACAAAAACAAGGTGCCCGGAGATCCCCGCTCTCCCTTCCAGACCAGCGGCATCCGGGTGGGCAGCCCTGCGGTGACCAGCCGTGGCTTTACCACTGCCGACATGGACCAGGTGGCCCAGTATATTGTGTGGGCGGCCACAGACTTTGAAAACAAGGCGGAGGAGATTCGACAGGGCGTGGCCCAACTTACCCAGGCCCACCCCATCTACCGATAAGATAAGAAAATGTGCCTGGCAGCTCCGGTTGCCAGGCACATTTTTGGTTAACCGACTACTTTTACTCCGTTGATCCACACACACCGGATGTGGCTGTCACTGACCATGGGGTCTCCGTCCACCAGCCCCAGGTCGGCATCTTTGCCCGGCTCCAGGGAGCCCACCCGATCTTCCACGCCCAGATGCTTGGCGGGGTTAATGGTGATGGCCTTCAACGCCTCAAAGGGGTCCATGCCTGCCTTTACGGCCAGCCCGGCGCACAGGGGCAGGTAGGACTGGGGAATGACGGGGTTATCGGTGATGATGCTCACTTGGACCCCGGCTCGGGCCAACACGCCGGGGGTTTCAAAGGTCTTGTTCACCAGCTCGATTTTGCTGGCATTGGTGAGGGTGGGGCCCACGGCGGCGGGGAACCCGGAACGGGCCACCACCTCTGGGATGAGGTGTCCCTCGGTACAGTGCTCCAGGGTCATGTTCACTCCGAACTCCTTGGCAATGCGGATGGCGGTGCAGATGTCGTCAGCCCGGTGGGCGTGGGCCTTGAGGGGAATTTCGCCTTTGAGTACGGGGATGAGGGCTTCCAGCTTCATGTCGTACTTGGGCTTTTTCAGAGGATCGTCTCCGGCGGCCTCTTTGCGGGCCAGGTAGTCCTGGGCGGCAAAGAGCATCTCCCGCAGCTTGGCGGCGGTGCTCATGCGGGCGGAGTTGCCTTTGCTCTGGTAGCAGCGCTTGGGATTCTCGCCAAAGGCGCACTTCATGGCTACCGGGTCCCGGAGCACCATGTCGTCCACACAGTTGCCGTGGGTTTTTACGGCGAAGAAGGTGCCGCCCAGCACATTAGCGCTGCCCGGGCCGGTGCCCACAGTGGTGACGCCGCCTTCCAGGGCGCGGCGCACCCCCAGCTCCAGGGGGTTGAAGCTGTCGATGCCTCGGAGGTGAGCGGCCACAATGTCCCCCATCTCGTTGTAGTCGTGGCCTTCAAACCCCATGCCGTAGTTGTCCAGGCCCAAATGGCTGTGGGTATCAATGAAACCGGGGTAGAGGCGCAGACCCTGGGCGTCCAGCTCCTCTTCGCCGGGGGCGGAGAGCTGGGGGCCAATGGCCTGGATGACGGTGCCGTGGATCAGGACGTCTCCCACATAGGGCTGGGGGTAAACGGCGTCGTAGATTTGTGCATGTTTGATTAACATAGGGACATACCTCCTGGGTCCTTTGTGTATCTTTCGAAATTATACAATAGGAGCCCGAAAAAAGGAAGAGGAGACAGGCGGATTTGTTCATATCTGCTTCATATTTGAAGTTTTAGCTGTCATTGTCTTGCCAATTCGGCGTTTATGAGCTATAATACGTAGGATAGCCATACTATGGCATTTTGCCATGCGGTTGGAGGCGATGAAATGGAATATATTGAGCGGTTCCTGCGCACTGTTCAGGAGTACGTGAAGCTGATCGGCTTTTTTGACGTGTTGGATATGGCCATTGTGGCCTTCGTGGTGTACCATATTTTCCGCTTTGTCCGCCGCAGTCGGTCCGGCCAGGTCGTCAAGGCCATTCTGCTGATCGTGGTGGCTCTGGGCGTTGCCAATCTGCTGCAATTGCAAGTGGTAAGTTTTGTGCTGAACAATGCGGTGGAGCTGGGATTTATTGCCCTGGTCATTATCTTTCAGCCGGAGATTCGCCGCTTCCTGGAGCAGATGGGCAGCGGTAAAATCAAAGAGATCTTTGTCCAAGAGACCATTGATGATGAACTGGAGTACGCCATCCGGGAGACGGTGGAGGCTTACACCTCCTTGTCCAAAGATAAGGTGGGGGCTCTGATGGTGTTTGAGCGCAAGACCATGCTGGACGATGTGCTCAAGACGGGTACGCCGCTGGATGCCCGGGTGTCTGCGGAACTTCTGAAAAACTTGTTTTGGAATAAGGCGCCTCTTCACGACGGCGCCGTCATCGTCCGCAACGGGCGAATTGTGGGAGCTGGATGTATGCTGCCCATGTCTGGGAACGTGAACATCAGCCGTGACTTGGGAATGCGCCACCGGGCTGGCATTGGTATCAGTGAAAACTCTGATGCGGTGGTGGCTCTGGTCTCGGAGGAGACAGGTTCCATTTCTGTGGCCATCAACGGGATGCTCAAGCGGCACCTGGCTCCTGCTACCTTGGAACAGATGCTGCGCAATGAGCTGATGCCCAAGCAGGAGGAGAGCAAGCCCTCCGGCACGGCATGGCTAACCAATATGCTCAAACCAATAAAGGGGGATAAGCCAGATGGGGAAGAAGATTCTCGACAGTAAGGCGCTCTATGTGGTTTTATCCATCGCCATTGCCGTGGTCATGTGGTTCTATGTGACCTCCATGGATGGAAATCAGGCGAGCAAACCCATTCGAAATATTACCATCACATTTTCCGGCGAAGAACAGCTGGAGAGTAACGGCCTGATGATCGCCGGGGATGCACCCTCCGCCAATATTACGGTGAAGGCCAAACCTGCGGTGTTGGCCCAGCTCACCGATAAGACGGTGGAGCTGGTGGTGGATGTGGCCACCATCGAGCGAGCTGGGGACTATACCCTGGCCTATACCGTGAAGCTGCCCAGCAACATCAGCGCCAGTCAGGTGCAGATCATCAACGAGGGGACGGGAAATGTCTCCTTCACGGTGGCGGAGTACCGCCAGCGGGAGATCGAACTGCGGGGCAAGTTTGAGGGCACCACCGCAGAGGGGTATCTGGCTGGAGACCAGGAGGACTTTGTCTTCTCCCCCAATAAGATTACCATCAGCGGCCAGGCGGAGCTGGTCAACCAGGTGTCCTATGCCGAAGTGGTGGTCACAGGTGAAAACCTCTCCGAAAACGTGCGTGGGGACTTCCCTTACCGCTTCATCGGCGCCAGCGGCGACGTCATTGACAATCTGGACGTGGAATGCTCGGTGGCTACGGTGCACACCACCTTCCCCATCTTGGCCACGGCAGATATCCCCTTGAAGGTGGAACTGGTGGCGGGCGGCGGCGTCTCCCTGGATCAGGTGACATGCACCTTGAGCCAGGAGTCTCTCACCGTAGCCGGCAGCAAGACGGCCGTGGAGGCCATCCAGTCTGAGGGCTCCATCGTGTTGGGTACCATTGATTTAGGCACCGTCCACGACGGAGATGTGATCACCTTTGATATTGCCCTCACCGACGAGTTGACCAACATCAGCGGTGTCACCCAGGTGACGGCCACCCTGGACCTGGACGACTCTCTGAAGAGCAAAACGGTGGAGGTCACCAACATCGACTGCATTTCTCCTCCCGATGGCTGGGCGGCCAAAGCGCTGACCCAGATGGTGGAGGTGGAGGTCCGGGGCAGCCAGGAGCTGCTGGATGCCGTCACACCGGATAAAATCCGGGTGGTGGCAGACTTGAAGGACATCAACCAGGCCGCGGGACAGTATACGGTGACCGCCAACGTCTATTTGGACAGTGTGGGCACCCGTGATCAAATCGACGTGGTGGGGCGAGACTATAAAATTGTGGTCTCCCTCTATAGAGCCTGATTATGTTTGGATACGTCAGACCGGCCCTGACCCAGCTTTCCCAGGAGGAGAAGGACCTGTACCAATCCGCCTACTGTGGCTTGTGCCACGAGATGGGAAAAAGACATGGGTTTTGGACCCGATTTACCTTAAACTATGACTTGACCCTCCTGGCCATTCTCCTGCAAATCTGCCAGGGAGGGGACCGGACCGTGTGCCAGCGCTGTCCCGCCCACCCCATTCGCAAGCCAAAGGCGTGCCTGAGAGGGCCGGGGATGGAGCGAGCGGCGGATGTGAGTTTGATTCTCACCTGGCACAAGCTGGACGACGATGTGAAGGACCACGGCTTTTGGAGTGGTCTGCCATACCGGTTTTTGCGCCGCTGGTTTCACAGGCCATACCGGAGAGCGGCCCAGGCCTGTCCGGGCTTTGTGAATCAAGTACAAGGCTGTCTGGAGCGCCTGGACCAATTGGAAGCCCAGCACTCGACCCGGCTGGACGCTGTGGCCCACGAGTTTGCCGCCATGCTGGCTTCCGCGGCCTCAGAGCAGGCCCAAGGGGACCAGGCCCGTATTCTGGAACAGTTGTTGTACCATTTGGGGCGCTGGATTTACCTGATGGATGCATGGGATGATCTGGACGAGGATCGAGCTTGTGGGCGGTATAACCCACTGGATGCCCGGTTTGAGGGCAAGGCCAAAGAGGAGCAGGAGTATGTGGCCACAACCTGTACCCATTCGGTGCGGCTGGCATATAGTGCCGCCAGTTTGCTGGAGCTGGGGAAGTGGGACCACGTTATGGAAAATATTTTGTGCGTTGGCCTTCCCGCCGTGCAGAGCGCTGTGATGGACGGACGATGGAAGGAAATCAAAAAGCTACACAAAGGGAGATACATGCATGAGAGATCCGTATGAGGTGCTGGGGGTCAGCCCCAACGCCAGTGATGATGAAGTCAAGCGTGCGTATCGGGAATTGGCCCGGAAATACCACCCGGACAACTACCAGAATAACCCTCTGGCCGATCTGGCTGAGGAGAAGATGAAAGAGGTCAACGAGGCCTACGACGCCATCACCAAGGCGCGCAGCGGGGGCGGAAGCACCGGCGGCGGGTATCAGGGGGGCTATTCCCAGTCCTATGGATATCAGGGCCAGTACAGTGGGGACGGCTCTTCTTCTACTTCCTTTGCCCGGGTGCGCCAGTACATCAACATGGGCAACCTGGACGGGGCGGAACAGCTGCTTCGGGGCATCTCCAGCAAAAACGGCGAGTGGTACTTCCTCATGGGGAGCATCGCCTACCGCCGGGGCTGGCTGGACGAGGCCAGACAGAACTATCAGATCGCCTGCCAGATGGAGCCGGGAAACATGGAGTACCGTCAGGCTCTGTCTATGATGCAGCAGGGCGGCTATGGGTATAATACCAATATGACCGGAGGGCAGTGCGACAGCCTGGACTGCTGTACCACCATGCTCTGCTTGAACTGTCTGTGTGGGGGATGTAATTGATATGAAACCAGGCAAATCTGCCAGCAGCATCACCTATCCGGCCCTGTTGGGGGCGGTGTCCATCATTTTGCTGTACGGCTCGGCCATCTCACCCACCGGAGCCATCGGCCTGGTGGCCTTGGCAGGGGTACCCTGCGCAGGTGTGGTGATTGCCGGTGGAACTTCCGCCGGACTGCTGTGTTGGGGTGCGGTGTCGGTGCTGGGGCTGCTTCTGGTACCGGATAAGTTCTGCGTGCTGCTGTATGCCGCCCTATTTGGCCTGTACCCGGTGGTAAAGTCCAAGGTGGAGGCCTTGCGCCGCAGACCCTTGGAGATCCTCTGTAAGCTGGTGTTTTTCAACCTGGCCTACACGGTTGTGGTCTTGGTCACCAAGGCGGTGGCCCTGGACGGCCTGCCTCTGGAGCAGTTGCACTTGGGGCTGGTGTATTTGCTGGGTAACGTGGTATTTTTACTATATGACTTTGGCTTTAGCGGGCTGATTGCAGCCTATCTCTCCCGCATGGGGAAGGGAAGAAACTGGAGAAAGGGCTGATGAAACCATGGTTAAGAGTATGACCGGATACGGACGAGGGGAGTGCAGCTACGAGGGCGGCACCTTCACCGTGGAAGTGCGGTCGGTGAACAACCGCTATCTGGATTGCGGCATTAAGATGCCCAGAGTGTACATTTTTGCGGAGGACGCCATGAAAAGCCGGGTACAGGGTTCCATTTCCCGGGGCAAGGTGGATGTGTTTGTCACCTTAACTGCCCAGGCGGAGGACGACTCCACGGTGACCGTCAATGAGGGCCTGGCCAAATCCTATATCCAGGCTCTGGCCAAGCTTTATGATCTGGGCAAGGGCGAGTGGGTGAAGGGCAGCTATTACGCTACCGATTTGGCCCGCTTCCCCGATGTGCTCACGGTAGAGAAAAAGGAACAGGACCAGGAGCAGGTGAAGGCCGGACTTCTGGGAGCTCTGGACGCCGCGCTGGCAGACTTTGACTCCATGCGGGTGCGGGAAGGGCAGCGCTTGGCAGAGGACATTCTCGGCCGGGCTGTGACCATCGAGGGCCTGGTGTCCAAGGTGGAGGAGCGCTCCCCTCAGACGGTGGCGGAGTACCGAGCCCGCTTGGAGGCCAAGATGGCGGAGATTCTCCAGAACACCCAGATCGAGGAGAGCCGGATTCTCACCGAGGCTGCCATTTTTGCCGACAAGGTGGCAGTGGACGAGGAGACGGTGCGTCTGCGCAGCCACATCGCCCAGCTGCGGGAGCTGCTGGACCAGGGCGGTGCTGTGGGCCGTAAGCTGGACTTCCTCATCCAGGAGTTCAACCGAGAGGCCAATACCATTGGCTCCAAGTGCAATGACATTGACATTGCCCGGGTGGTGGTGGACATCAAGGCGGAGATCGAGAAGATTCGCGAGCAGGTCCAAAATCTGGAGTGATATCGAGGTGACGGCATGGAACTGATCAACATTGGGTTTGGCAATGTGGTGTCAGCCCGGAAAGTGGTGGCGGTGGTGAGCCCGGAATCTGCCCCCATCAAACGTCTGGGCCAGGAGGCCCGAGATCGGGGGATGCTCATTGATGCCAGCTTTGGCCGCAAGACCAAATCGGTGCTGATTATGGACAGTGGACATGTGGTGTGGTCGTCCCTGACCCCGGAGGTGCTGGGGCAGCGGTTTGACCCCTCGTCACCGGAAGAAGAGCAGATGGGAGAGAAAGAGATATGAAGAAGAAAAAACGTGGCGAGTTGATTGTTCTGTCCGGCCCCTCTGGGGTGGGCAAGAGCACGGTGATCTCCGAGCTGCTCAGCAGCCGACGGGACATCCATTTCTCGGTGTCCTTTACCACCCGGCAGCCCCGGGTGGGTGAGGAGCACGGCGTAAATTACAACTTTGTCGCCCGAGAAGAGTTTGAGCGCATGATCCGGGACAATGAGTTCTTGGAGTATGCCCAGTATGTGGACAATTACTACGGAACCTCGCTCAAAATCATTGAGGAGAAGCTGCAAGCCGGTGTGGATGTGCTGCTGGACATTGAGGTCCAGGGCGCAGCCAAGGTGCGAGAAAAGTGCCCGGAGGCTGTGTGTATCTTCATCATCCCTCCCTCTCTGGAGGAACTCTCCCGCAGACTGCGCAAGCGCAACACCGACAGCGAGGATGTGATTGCCCAGCGGCTGGCCAAAGCCCGGGAAGAGTGCCGGGAGTGCACCAAGTACGACTACTTGGTGGTCAATGACAACGTGATGTCCGCCGCCCAGGAGATTTTGTCCATCCTGGAGGCGGAGAGTTGCCGAGTCAACAAGCGAATTCAGCTGGCCGAGAGCATCATCGGCACCAACGACTAATTGGAAGAAAACGAAAGGATTGAAGAATTATGTTGCTCTATCCCCCTATGAAGGACCTGTTGGAGAAAGTGCCCAGCCGTTACATGCTGGTGAATGTGGTGGCCCACCGTGCCCGTGAGATTTCCAGCGAGTCGGAGCAGACCGGTATCCCCCTGGAGGAGAAGGCGGTGACTCTGGCTGTGCGCGAGGTGGCCGATGGCCAGCTGCAGGTGGAGGAACCGGTTGAGGAGACCGAAGAGTAAGAAGTCAAAAGGCACGGCCTGTGAAGCCAGGGCAAGCGGCGAGGCGCTGCTTGCCCTTTCGCGGTCAAAAGGAGGAGGTTGACGGGAGGTGCCACAGACAGCAAAAATCGCAGTGGCAGCCGCCGTCTACGCCATTGACCGGCCCTTTGATTAAAATTCCCCCGCACATGGCGTCCCGTGTGCAGGTGGGAATGCGGGTGGCCGTCCCCTTTGGCCGGGGCAACCGGCTCAGTGACGGCATAGTGCTGGCCTTTGGCCAGCAGGAAAACGTGGACGGATTAAAACCCATCCAGACGGTTCTGGACCAAGAGCCGGTACTCACCGGGGAGAACATCCAGTTGGCTTTATGGATGCGGGAGCACTACTTTTGCACCGTGTACGAGGCCATCCGGGTGATGCTCCCCGCCGGGCTCTGGTACGCTCTGAAAGAGAGCTGGAGCATAGCTCCAGGACTGGACCGAGAGGCTCTGTACCAGTTGGTCGGAGAGGACCGGTCGTCGGTGCGTCTGGCAGATATTCTGTGCGCCTATGGAGGCAGCGCGGAACTCAGTGAGATTCAGCGGGCCTTTGACGGGGCGGACCCTTGGCCAGCTCTGCGCCGCTTGTCTGAGGCGGGAGGCATCGTCCGCCGGGCGGACGGAATCCCTGGAGTGAAGGACAAGCTGGAACAGCGGGTGGCCCTGGCGGGAGAGCCGGAGGAGGCCCTGGCCCCATGGCCTGCT
>CABPXX010000022.1 GCA_902461475.1 uncultured Eubacteriales bacterium
TGGAGAGGGGGGCGGTACCCCGGCCCCGGCTCACCCGTATCTCATAGAAGGTCTGTCCGGCTTTGTTGGTCATTTTCCGGGTGGATGGCATAAAATCATTTCCTTTCCCGGCCCTGTATGGTATAATACAAGGGCAAACAGGGCCTATATTAGCGTGTGGGCTGTTGTTGCGTCAACCGTCCCGGTGTTGGTAGCACCGGGGCGGTTTTTATTTTGCAGAAGAATTGAAGGGGTTTCCTGTGTCATCGCTATTAGAGTTTGTTTCAGACAGAAATTTAGATACATCAGCTTTTTGTACTTTTCGGATATTTTCAGCTGCCCTATACGTCATTTCATCCATACAAATACGGAGATTATCCATGCTGATTGCCCCGTTCGCATACAGGTTTAGGATGGCACTCTCGTCACGAAGAAAGTCCTCTAAGAGGCCGGAAACTTCAAGGCGGCTATAATCATATCCAATGATTTCATCATTTTCTTCATCTATTTCTTTTGGAATTGTCAAGATTCCATAAGAAATTAACTCAAGCAGTAGAGTGAGTGCCTGGGGAAGGTCGAATGGGATTGTATCGTCTGGCTGAAAGCGATTTGACCCACCAGTTAGACCACACAACCAATCAAGTGAAACCTTAAATTCTGTAGCAATTTTGACAGCAACATTAACGGATGGGTTTTTTTGTGCTTTTTCGTATGAAGAAAGAGCAGAGGCAGTTACTCCTATGCGCTCTGCAAAATCTCTTTGCGATAAATTATTTTCCTGGCGCAGCTGCTTGATACGCTGCCCAAAAGTGGAGAGGTCGGACATAATAACACCTCGCTTTTCACTTATCATACCACAAAACTTAGGAAAGTCAACGAACTACACTAAAACGACGGTGTGATATAAAATAGTTGACAAAAGTAAATGATAGTGTTATTGTGATAGTGAAATATCTTGGAGGTGAGATTATGCAGGCTGTGGAAAAGCAAGTGGAAACCTATAACGGGCGGGCCGTGGTCTACAAGGAGGACGTAGCGGAGGCCCTGGGCTGCTGTACCGCTACGGCTCGGTTGCTGATGCAACGTACCGGATGCGCCGTAAAGGTGGGCCGCAGGGTGGCCCTGTATGTGGGGGATTTCTATTCCCTGCTGCTGGGCATTGACAGAGACAGAAGGGAAAAAGGCATTGAAGTAAGGTGAAAATGTGTCCAACTTGGACACAAAAGGAGGATGCAATATGGCAAAAGAGAAGCAAGTACCCTTTCAGAAAATCCCGGAGGCCAGCAAGTCCACGGGCCTGTCCATGTACTTCCTGCGCCGGGGCTGCTGGGATGGCTCCATCCCCCACGTCAAAAGCGGGGGGACGTATTACATCAACGTCCCCGCCCTGCTGCGCTCCCTGGGGGCCACGCAGGAGCCGGAGCCGCCCACCCAGAGCAGCAAGGTAACGGACATCCGGGACGCAGCGAAGCGGAGGGCCAGGGCATGAGAGCGGCGGTGTGTGAGAGTGCCGCCCTGGCCCTGTTGCTGGGCCTGGCGGTGTGTGCCGAGGGAATAGCGGCCCTGCCTGGTGGCTGGTGGCTGTTGTACGGGGGCCTTGCCCTGGCGTGGCTGCTGGGCAAGCTGGCACACTGGGAGATACCCTGTCATGCCCAGAAGGGCAAAAGAAAACCGCCCCGGTGCTGCAACACCAGAGCGGCAAGTGAGAAACCCACACACCTATGAGCGAATTTCACGCCCCTATTTTACCGGGGCAGAAGGAGAATGTCAAATGGAAAAACAAGTTGTTAGTACCCAGGAAACCCGGGCGTGTGTCCTGGTGGAAGATGTGCCCGGCGTGGTCGTGAAGGACGGCAAGCCCTACAAGGAATTGGGGGGCGTACTGATTCCTGTCAAGGGTGTGCTGCGTACCAAGGGCGGCGGGTATATTCCCGTCTTGGATGTGAACTGGATGGAGGACAAGCCCAAGCAGACCCAGGCAGCGGGCTAACGACAACACGGAATAGAGCGCAGGGTGGGGGCGTGGCCCCTGGCCCTGCGCTCTGTTACAAGGAGGGGCATATATGCCGAGAACGAAAGAGGAATGGCAACGCTATAACATAAATCTTTCCTACAAGACCCTTGTGGGGCTGCTGGAAGCCAACTTCCCAGAGGGGGCCTGTCTGATCACGCTGGACTACTGGCGGGAGTATCCGGCCCCTGGAAAGCTGCGGGCAAAAGACCAGTTTGTAGCGTGGAGAAGGCAGGCAAAGGTCAGATTGGGTGGGGCATTCCCACATATATGCGCTATGGGCTGGAATGAGAAGGGGGACAGATATCCCATACATAGGGTCGTTTCCGCTCTCCCGGTGGCTACTGCGGCCTTTGTTGCCGGGTATTGGGGATATGGAGACACAAAGGTGGGGACTGTTCCCAGGGCGGGCCTGGACACCCTGGCAAAGCTGATGATGTGGGAAGCCCTGAAACAGGGATGTGTGCGGGAGTTTGGGCAGCACACATGGCATTCACATGGCCTGGTGAGGCCAGAAAAGGTAGGGAAGAATGGCAAAGCGGAAAAAGACCATCATAGCGGGCAGCATTGTCAAGACAATTCTATACACGGCCCCGGAGCCCAGGGACGGGGAGCGGGCCAGGGCTGAAAAGTCCCGGATGACCAGCGCAGCCCAAAAGGCCATGAATGACAAGACCGCCCGGGGGAGGCTGGAAATGCTGCTGGCGGCAAACTTCGAGGGGCAAGACCTCTTTGTGACCCTGACATACCGGGATGCAGACCTTCCAGCAAAACGGGCTGATGCAGTCAAAAACGTGCGCAAGTTCATCAAGCAGCTGCGGGCCTACCGCAAGCCCAGAGACCAGGAATTGAAGTATGTGTATACCACCGAGGGCAAGCACGGGGAAGGACGGCTGCACCACCACCTGGTGATCAACGCTACGGAGCGGGACATTGAGACCATCCGCAGTCTGTGGCCCTATGGGGACATGGTAGACCTGGAATATGTGGGGGCCAGAGATTATGAGGAACTGGCCCGATACATGACCAAGGAGAGCGTGGAGGGCCGCCCGGTGGGTGCCCAGATGTGGACACGCAGCCGCAACCTGGAGAAGCCTATTGTGGAGACGTGCTTTGTGTCGGACGATACGGCCCTGGCTGCACCCACGGACTGCACCGTGCTGGAACGGGAAGAGCGTATGACCGAGTACGGCAGTTATAGCTACATAAAGTACCGGATGCCGCCCTGGAGGCGGCAGCAAGTCCGCAGCCAGAGGGCGGGAATAGAGGACAAGCCGGGGCCTCTATATCTGACTTGAAGCAGTATATATCTTTAGAACAGGGGATGTAGAAAGAGGCCCCGGCCCATTGAAACCACCACACGCACTGGGTACACTGGTAGCAGAGGCGAACGCTTCGCCCGTGCGGGCGTGCGAGGGAAATACAACCAGGAGGACAAGCCATGAACAGATTGCCGGAAGAGTTAACCTGTCACGCTGTGGCGGGGATTGTGTGGGTGATGTGCCCGGTGTGCCGGAAGGGTAAGCTGCTGAAGCTGAACGGGGAAACCCAGGCCAAGGCTCTGGCCCTGTATTGCCGCAAATGCAAGCACGAGAGCCTTGTAGACATCGAGCCACGGGGCAAGGATGGACACGGTTTTCCACGGGTCAAGCTGGTAAAAACCGCTCGAAACTGGGCCATTTCCGGGGCAGTTTCGGGGCAAAACCCAGCGGTAGAGGCGTAAAAACACGGTGTTTTTTCGCTGTTTCAAAGACACATTGCGGGGCAGGATGCAGATGGGCCTTGCGTGCGTGCGTATGCGCACAGCAAGTCTACGACTTGCCACTCCCCCCCATGCTGGGCAGGGCTACCCCCTGCCTGGAGGACCGAGAGGTGGACTTAAATTGCAGCGGGCGTGATACGGGAGGGGGGGGTGGTTCGCCCAGGGCGGCCCATTCCCGGAGAAAACCGGGGGAAATTGTGTCCAAGTTGGACACAACCCGGAAAACCCACTCGGTTACAGGAAAACCAAAAGCGTAAACCGCCCACGGGCGTTTTACATAGATCACAAGTGCGCTGTCCCCGCTTCATCCGGGAGGATGCAGCGGGCCGGGAGGGTCTGAGAGCGCACCAAAACCAAAAGTAGGTGATTGGATGAACCAAAACGCAGAATATCGCTCTGGCAGCTGGGAAGCGGGCCAGAACGGAACGATACACGGGTATGCCGTAGTCTTTGACAGCCGGACGGTATTGTACAAAGACCCGGAAACCGGGCTGGAATACGGGGAAGTCATTGACAGGCACGCCCTGGACGGGGCTGATATGTCCGATGTGGTACTTCGCTTTGACCACCAGGGCCACGCCCTGGCCCGCACCCGTGGCGGCTCCCTGCGGCTGTCTGTGGATGCCCACGGGCTGCGGGTGGATGCCGATATGACCCTATCAGACGAGGCCCGCAGCTTTTACCAGGAGGTCAAGAACGGGCTGATTGACAAGATGTCGTTTGCCTTTACGGTGGCCCCGGAGGGGGACAGCTGGGACAGTACCACCCGCACCCGCACCGTGAAGCACATTGCCCGTCTGTTTGACGTGAGCCTTGTCCCCTGGCCCGCCTATGAGCAGACCCAGGTGAGCGCACGCAGCCGCTTTGAGGCCCTGGCAGAGCCGGAGCGGGTGGAGTTCCGGCGTGCTGAGTGCCGGGCCATTTGGGCCGATGTAGAGCGGCGCATGGGGGCCTATGTGGAGCCGGACGAAGGGCCGGAAGATTACCCTACCTGGGAGCAAGAACAGCGCAGAGCCGCCGCCTGGGGCCACAAGGGAAACCCTATGGGGCCTATCCGGCGGGAGATGCTGGAACTGCGCAGACAGTGGGCCGCTGATGCGGGTAGTGATGTCCAGGCGGCAAACCAGATGTTTGCACAGTTTACGGCCCTGGAAACCCAGTTCAAACAGGCCGAAGAGGAGCGGGCTGCAATCCTGCGGGAAGTTTCAGCGGGTGGCGGTCGTGTCATTCGTACTTTTGAAGAATTTAACGATTCAAGGAGGAAAAACAACGTGGAAGAGATGAATATTCGTACCATTTACGACAACTATATGGAGAAGCGGGCAGCGGGCAGCACCAGCACCATGAGCAACGTGATCCCCAGCACTGTCCTGGACAGCTATGTCATGGAGAAGGCCCCCGGGGCGTTCCTGATGGATGCCTCTGTGACCAACATTGCCCACGCAGGCAACCTGACCATTCCCGTGGCAGGGCTGCAAGTGGTGGAGAAGCACACCGAGAACCAGGAGATCACCAACGGCGGGTTTGTGCCTGGCAAGCTGACCATTACCCACTCTGAGTACGCCTATAATACCGGCTATTCCCAGGTGGGTATGAGCGTGTCCGCTGCGTCCTTCGAGGCCATTGTGCAGCAGACCCTTCTGGGTTCCATGACTAAGAAGATGGACGGGGTGTGCCTGGATGCCGTGGCGGCCCTGTCCTATTCGGACGATACCACCGCCGTGAACGTGGCAGACACCGCCCCCACCTTTGCCGAACTGGTGAAGCTGGCGGGGCTGCTGGGTGCTGACTACATCGAGGGGGCCAAGTGGTATATGGCACCTTCCACCTATTTCACCTGGATGCTGGGCATGGTGGACAGCAACAAGAAGCCCATTCTTGACCCCTCCAAGCCCATTGAGCAGCAGGCCCCGCTGGGCTATGGTATTCGCCTGGATGCCCAGGTTCCCGCCAACGTGGTTTACTTCGGCAACGGGCAGCGGGTACACCTGAACTACGCAGCGGCTCCCAGCCTGGTCATGTGGACGAACAACGAGACCAACACCGAGATGGCGGGTGTGCGTGCCGTTGCGGGTGCTGCGGCTGAGGTCGGCTCTTTCGTGAAGATGTACAAGGGCTGAGGCCCAGAAAAGATATGAGGTCACAGCCGGAGCGGGTGAGGAAAAAACCAGACAAAACCCAGACGGCCCAGTGAAAAGCGTACACAAAAGGGAACGCAAGGCAGCAGAAGGAGGTGAACGGGAAAACCAGGAACGCTTACGGCCCCAACGGTTACAGACGAAAGGCAGCGAAAGACTGCCAGAGGCAAAAAACCGCCAAAAATATTTGGTAAGGATGAGGTCGGCAGTTCGAATCTGCCTAGCAGCTCCACGAGAAACCTCGGAACGAATGTTCCGGGGTTTTTTGTTTGCTATGAAAAGATTTCGCGCACCGGATCATTCGTCCGGTGCGCTTTTTTCTATACTGGACAAGGAAACATAACTTTGACACAAGTATGTGGTATCATAAAGATGAGAAGCGCATCCGGGACATTGTTCGGGACTACTTTGGGGCCCACGGCCCGGGCTGTGATCTGGCTCGGGACGGGGCAGAGGCCTTGGACTTGCTGCGGGACCACGACTACGACGCCATTCTACTGGATGTCCTTATGCCGGAGCTAGACGGATTCCAGGTATGGACAGCCGTGCGCCAGAATAGTCCGGTGCCCATTCTCTTTCTCACCGCTTTGGGCGGGGAGGAGGACATGCTCCGGGGCTATGCCCTGGGCCAGGCCGGGGCCAGATCAAGACGGTGTTTAAAGCGGGATATCGGCTGGAGGAGGTGTAACCATGAACAAGAGCAGGCCCAGGCGGCTTCGCTGGCGGCTGGCGGTCCCTTTGACGGTGGCGCTTTTCCTGCTGTGGCTGGGCACCATGGTGGTGCTTACCAATTCCGCCTGTGACCGACTGGAAGGGACGGTGTCCCAGGAATATGAGTATGCCCAGAAGGCCTTGGAAGAGCAGAGGGAGATCTACCAAACCAATCGGGACAACGGTCTGGGGGCCCAGGCCGACCATATTCTGATGTACAACCTCAGCGCCGCCTCCGGCGGCCTCACCGACATTGGGGAAGGAGGTATGGCCTTTCTGGTGCGAAACAGCTTGGGCCAGGAAGTGCGCAGCCAGCTGGCCCGGTGGCTCACCCAGCACCGCAGCCGAAGCTGGGACTTTGCTCTCTATCCCTCAGACAGTTGGCCGGGGGACGGTGACCTTCCCAATGTGGATGGCACGTACGCCCGAGTGACAGGCGTGGAGCGGTCCGGCTATGCCATGGATGTGCAGGAAATAGAGCTGGTGCACCCGGATGGCACCACAGAGACCATGGTGGAGACGGACACAACCGGGGAGGACTCTATCACCCTGGAGCTGAAATTTATGAGAGTGGCCAGCGAGCTCCTCCCGGATTACCGCGGGGACGGGAAAGATGACCCCATCGACATGGAGCTGCGGCTCTCCAACTTCCGGGAGGCTCAGAACCGGGTGCACCAAGGAGCCACGGAGATGCATGGCAGCAGCCTCACCGTCAGCGGGCAGCTGTTTGGAATCTCTGAGGACGGAAACGCCATGCGGGTGGTGGGTGGACAGTGTGACATTCGCCGAGCTGCCGTGCAGGGGCAGTGGTTTCTCTACATCAGCACCTTTTTGCTCACCGCGGCGGCGGTGCTGCTTCTCTCTGCCCACCTGTCCAAACAGGTGACGAGGCCGGTGGAACAACTGAGCCAGGGGGCCCAGAAGGGGCGCTGTCAAATAGACGCCCGGTGCAGGAGCTCAACGCCTTGGCGGAGGCCTTCAACGCCGCCCAGGACCAGCTGGAGCGAGAGCGTGCCTTTACCCGTGGAGCGGCCCACGAGCTGAAAACCCCTCTGGCCATCATTCGTACCCACGCCGAGGCCCTGGGGGAGGACATTGCCCCGGAGAAGCGGGGGGAGTACCTGAATATCATCCTGGAGGAGAGCGACCGCATGGGCCAGCTGGTGGGGCGGCTGCTGGAGCTGACCCGGCTGGAGTCCGGCGTGGCCCTGAACGTGGCACCGCTGAATCTGGCCGACGTGGTGCGGGAGGTGTGGAGTCCCCTGGCCCTCCAGCTGGAGAAAAAGGAGGTCTCTCTGTCCCTGGAGCTGGAGGGGGTCTGGCTGGAAGGGGACCGGGAGCGGCTGAAGGAGGCGGTGGGAAATTTGGCCTCCAACGCTCTGCGCCATGTGGAGAAGGGGAAACGGATTCAAGTGTCCTTGGTGAAACAGGGGGAGCAGGTGCGCATCTCGGTATACAACGACGGCCCGGTCATCCCAGACAAGGATCTACCCCACCTCTTTGAGCCCTTCTACCGGGAGGACAAATCCAGAAGCCGGGACAGCGGCGGTACCGGGCTGGGGCTGGCCATTGTCCTCATCGTGCTGGCTGTCATCAACGGGCTGCTGAGCATCCTGTTGGTCACTACCTTGGTGGGCGTAATGGGCGGCTCTGCGGGCCTCGGCGCGGCTGCCGGCGTTCTCACGGGCGTGATTGTGATGGTGTTTGCCCTGCTGCTGCCGGTGTTGTACATGATCGGCATCAAGAAGTCCAGAGCATAAAACCCTAGCCGGGCCCAGATGCCCGGGAAAAGACAAACAGACAGAAGAAATCCCCCTGGTGTGAACATCACACCAGGGGGATTTTGTTGTTGTGTGCCTTACAGCACGTACTGGGTGGCGTTGATGACTTTGGTGTCCAGCGCCCCCTTGATACCGCCCAGGGCGGCTTTGATGGTATCGCCGATGCCGCCGCCGTCCATGTGGTCAGCGTGCCCCACTTGGGCCACATCTTCACAGACCATGGCCACGGCGTCCTCCAGCGCCTCGCAGCACTGCACCACGGCGCAGTCCTCAATGTGCAGCCGCTCCATGATCCACTCCCGGGGAATGTCGTCGGCGATATGGACGAAGGCGCAGTCGCTGACCAGGATGCCCTTGGGCTGCTGCTCCAACATCCACTTGGTGATCTTCACATAGGGCTTGTCCTCCACCACAGTCCCTCTGGGCTGGGTTACCTTCACGGCCCCGGACACCTCGGTCAAAACAGAGAGCAGCTGGTCCTTGTGCTCCTGGGGCACTTTGATATCGCCCTGGACATTCAGGTACTCCAGCCCCTCCAAGGCGGCGTTCTGCTGGGGCACGGTCACATCGCCAATGACGTACAGCTTCTTGCCGTAGCGCCCCACGGTGGACGTATCCAAGGTGATATCATCCAGCACCACGGCGGTGTGGTCGGGGACCAGGATGAGCTGGGCCTGCTCGTCAATCAGGTCCACCAGCTCCTCCGCCTTGGACTGGGCCACAATCACCTCTTTGGAGCGGAAGGAGGCGCCCTTGCTGCGCAAGGCAGCGCCATCCAGCTGGGGGTCCACCATAATCATCCGCCGGGCAGACCAGTACAGGCTGTTCTTGGCCCGGAGGGCGAACACCTTGTCGATGACGGCGTTGCGCTTGAGGACGATGGCCCCGTCGGGGTAGCAGGTGGTAGCGCCGTTGACGTTGATATCGGCCAGGGTGGCATACATGCTCTCCGGGCAGGTGAGGGTTCCGTTGACCGTGATGCCCACGCAGTGTTCCAGCTGCTTTTGGGTGTGGGGGTGGATGGTGAGCACTCCATTGACCACCAGGTAAAAGGGAGCGGGAGAGACGGCGTCACTGTCGTGAATCTCATGCTTGCCATTGATGGCCCGCAGATGCACGTCTCGAGCCACTTCCAACACATTGGCACAGTTCAGGGTAACGGGCAGCTTGCTCATCACCGCTTTTCCCTCGGGGCTGGTGAGCAAGGCGGCGCTGTTGATGACAATGGTCTCGTAGTGGGCGTAGTTCTCCTCCTGCATGGTTCTGGCGTCACAGGTGGCGCAGTTGACAATCAGGTTCTTAGCCATATTCCATTCCTCCTCTATGGTTGTAGTTGTTGTTTCAGGTACTTCCGACACCGGGACAGTTTGGACCGGACGGTGCCCGGGGGGATGTTCAACATCTGGGAAATCTCCTGGGCGGTGTAGCCGTCGAAATAGCGCAGCTGAAAGATGGTCCGGTCCTGTGGGGCGACGCTCTGGAGCAGCATGGCGGTCTCCACCTCGGGGATGCCGGATGGCTCCCACAGGGGGAGTTGGACGCTGTGCAGATACTCCTGCTCCAGAACGGCCCGACGGCAGCGGTCAAAGAATAGGTTTTTGAAGGTCCGATAGAGCCATGCCCGCTGTTGACTGGGCGATAAATCGGTCACTGTACTGGCGTGGATCAGGGCTTTGATAAAGGTCTCCTGTACCAAATCTTCCGCCAACTCCTTGCTGCCGGTCATGCGTGTGCCGTAGGCCAGCAATTCGGTTTGATACCCTTCGTATAAATCTTCCCACAATGAAGTTCGCCCCCTTTCTGCTTGGATAACGGATGGGGAGGGGAAAGTGTTGCAATAAAAAGAAAAAATTTACGGCGCAGTTCGCCCCGGCACCCATATGGGCACCGGGGCGGACTCTGCGTGTCGAAAAAGTTCGACACGCTTCTCAAAAATGCCAGCATTTTTTCGAGGAGTTGCAGCCCGCTGCATGCATAATCGGGTCAAAGGGCGACCCGATTCCACACTGGCG
>CABPXX010000023.1 GCA_902461475.1 uncultured Eubacteriales bacterium
CAAATCTGGCCCATTGTCTCCGAGACGGTGGCCAGCACCGATACCCGCTTTGGCAACAGCCATGATTTTATGCGGGAGATGGAGCGGATATGCGGGCGAAGAGTCATCCATACCGTGGCGGAGGCTGAGCCCATCGGGCCCCGGAAGCTGCTGGACGCCCTGGTCATCTGCCCCTGCACGGGCAACACCCTGGCCAAGCTGGCCCACGGTGTCACCGACGGCACGGTGACCATGGCCGCCAAGGCCCATCTGCGCAATGGCCGGCCCCTGGTCCTGGCCCTGGCCACCAACGACGGCCTGGCGGCCTCTGCCCCCAATGTGGGCACCATGCTGGGACGGAAAGAGGTGTTTTTTGTCCCCTTCCGCCAGGATGATTGCTACGAGAAGCCTACTTCTCTGGTGTCGGATTTTTCCCTCACCGGGGACACTCTAGCCCTGGCTATGCAGGGCAAACAGTATCAGCCTCTCTTGTTGGGGGCAAAGTGACGAAAAACAGCCTCCGGTGGCGGGATTTTTAGGGTTGCAAACCACCGGGGGCTGTCATATAATGATACTTGACTGGGCAAAACATGGACTGGCCCGGAAAAATCTGCCCAAAAACGAAAGGATGTGACATGCGCCGTGGCAGGTGACCCATCTAGTCGAAGTTGGAAAATATGTTTGCGGCGTATGGATTGAGGGGGATGCCCTGGCATCCTTTCTGTCTTCGTGCGCCCGCGCCTGTGTGACACAGGGAATATCAGCGGAAGCGGCACGGGGACAAACCACCCCTTTGCCTGCTCGGGAAAGGTGTGAACCAATGTGATTAGCATTTACAAGACCATTGACGGAAAAATGACCAAGCTGGATACGGTGGAGGACGGCTGCTGGATCAACCTCATCTACCCCAGCGAGGACGAGCTGAAGACGGTGTCTGTGACCTTGGGGGTGGAGCTGCCCTTCTTGAAGGCCGCCCTGGACGAGGAGGAGACCTCCCGTATCGACAGCGAGGACGGCCAGACCCTCATCATCGTGGACACCCCCGCCATGGAGCGGGATGAGACCGGCGTGGTGTACTCCACCCTGCCTATGGGCATCATCGTCACCGAAAAGCACATCGTCACCGTCTGTTTGAAGGAGACCTCGGTGGTGCGGGACTTGCAGGACGGCCTGGTCAAGGACGTGCGCACCCAGCAGCGCACCCGGTTTATCCTCAACATCCTGCTGCTGGTGGCCAAGCGCTACCTGCAATATCTGAAGCAGATCGACAAGACCTACAACTACATGGAGCGGCAGCTGTACAAGTCCCAGCGCAACAAGGAGCTCATTCAGCTGCTGGATTTGGAGAAGTCCCTGGTCTACTTCAACACCTCTTTGAAGGCCAATGAGGTGACGCTGGAGAAGATTCTCCGGGGCCGCATTGTCACCCTCTACGAGGAGGACCATGACTTGCTGGAGGACGTGCTCATTGAGGTGCGTCAGGCCATCGAGATGGCTCAGATTTACTCCTCCATCATCTCCGGTATGATGGACGCCTTCGCCTCGGTGATCTCCAACAACCTCAACGTCATCATGAAGGTGCTTACCTCCATCACCATCCTCATGACGGTGCCCAACATCATTTTCGGCTACTTCGGTATGAACATCACCGGCGGCCTGCCCCTGGACCAGTTCTGGTGGGTGCCCCTGCTGATGAGCGTGGCCATCATTGTGGTGCTGGCCATCATCCTGAAGAAGAAGGACCTATTCTAAGAAAGACAAACGCCCTGGAAAGCGGAAGCTTTCCAGGGCGTTTTTTCTTATTGTGCGTAGGCCTCCCGCAGCTTCTCACTGGCCTGGGCCAGCTGGCGCTGGAGACTGGCGGGGGAGAGCACCTCCACGCCGCCGCCGAAGGACAGCAGATAGCTGGCCAGCCATCCCCCGTCGGGGAAGACGGTGGACACCAGCAGGGAGCCGTCGGGCTGGGGGGTGACGCAGCGGCGGTCGAACTCGTCGTACACCCGGTGGGCCAGGCTGGGGGCGAAGCGCAGCTCGGCCTCCACCCGGAACAGCGGGGGAATCTCCCCGGACAGCTCCGGGTCGGGGGGATTCATCAGCCGGTGGAAGGGCTGGTCGGTGATGGTTAAATCCAGCATCCGGGTCAGCCGGAAGGTGCGGTAGTTTTCCGGGAAGGGGCAATAGGCCTGGAGATACCAGCCGTTGCCCTGGAATACCAGCCGCACGGGCTGCACCAGGTAGGGCATCTGCTCCCCCTGGGAGCTAGCATAGGTAAACTGCACGGCCCGGCGCTGTAAAATGGCCTCCCGCAGCAGCTTGAAGTCCTCGGTGTCCCCCGCAGAGGAGCCCCAGTGGGTGAGGTACACTTGCAGCCAGTCCTCCTCGGGGCGGCGGAACAGGGCGGAGAGCTTGGCCAAGGTGGCCTCCCGCTGGGCGTCCGAGTCGTCGTCCAGGGCGGCCAGCAGCTGCTGCTGTTCCCCTGGGGTGAACAGGTTGGGGTCGGGGGCGCACCCGTCCATGAGGGTGATGCCGCCATTTTTCCCCAGGGCAGTACACACCGGCACTCCAGCGGCCGACAGGGCGTCAATCTCCCGGTACACGGTGCTTACCGATACCTGGAGCAGCTCAGCCAGCTGGGGAGCGGTGATGCGGTCATGCTCCAGCAGCAGGGATAGAATTTGAATGAGTCGATTGGCGGACATAGTTTCACCTCCTAGGGGTGTCCCCAGTATATCAGAATGGGGGATTTCTGTAAAGGAAAACGCCGAATTGAGGCGGAAATGTGGAAATAGCCGCGTAGAGGTCCCGCCGGAACGGGAACCCCGTCCCAGGGACAACAAACGCCCGATTCCTGGGGAATCGGGCGTTTATCAAACTAAATTAGGCCAGCTTGCTCTTGGCCAGCTCGGTGAGCTGGGTGAAAGCAGCCTTGTCGTTGACGGCCAGCTCAGCCAGCATCTTGCGGTTGATCTCCATGCCAGCCAGCTTCAGGCCGTGCATGAAGGTGGAGTAGTTCATGCCGTTCATCTTGCAGGCGGCGTTGATGCGGGTGATCCACAGCTGACGGAAGTCACGCTTCTTCAGCTTGCGGCCGGTGTAGGCGTACTGCAGGGACTTCATCACCTGCTCGTTGGCCATCTTGAAGTGCTTGCTCTTGGCACCCCAGTAGCCCTTGGCCAGCTTCAGGATCTTATTTCTTCTCTTACGGGTCATCATTGCGCCCTTAACTCTTGCCATTGTCGTTCAGCCTCCTATATGTGAGTGTATCAGGTTATCTTATTTGTAGGGGATCAAGCGCTTGACGGTGGCCTGGTTGGTCACGTCAGCGTAGGCACCCTTGCGGAGGCCTCTCTTGAGCTTGGTGGTCTTGCCGTGGCCGTTGAGCAGGTGACGGCGCTTGGTGCAGGCACGCTTCACACGGCCGCTCTTGGTCAGCGAAAAGCGCTTCTTAGCGCCGCTGTGGGTCTTGATCTTAGGCATGGTGGTTATCTCCTTTACTCTTTGAATGGTGGGCAGCGTGTGCCCGGAGGATATTACTTGTTGGTCTTGCTGCTTTTGGCGGAGAGGAAAATGCTCATGTGGCGGCCCTCCAGCTTAGGCTCCTTGTCCAGGTTGGCCAGCTCGGCGCACTGCTGGGCAAAGTCCATGAGCAGGTTGCGACCGATGTCGGTGTGAGCCATCTCACGGCCACGGAATCGCACGGTCACCTTCACCCGGTTGCCGTCAGCCAGGAACTTCTGGGCGTTGCGCAGCTTGGTGTTGAAGTCGCCGATGTCGATGCCGGGGGACATGCGCACTTCCTTGATCTCAACGACGTGCTGGTTCTTCTTGGCCTCTTTCTCCCGCTTGGCCTGCTCGAACTTGAACTTGCCATAGTCCATGAGCTTGCACACAGGGGGGACGGCATTGGGAGAGATTTTTACCAGGTCCAAACCGGCCTCGTCGGCGTGACGCTGGGCCTGAGCCGCAGACATGACTCCCAGCTGGCTGCCGTCGGCGCCAATCAGGCGAACCTCACGGTCACGAATCTCCTCGTTGATCTGATGAGTTGGGTTAGCTATGGCAAAGCACCTCCTGAGAAACAAAAAATGTGAGTGCAGAACAAGCACCCACATCCACAACAAAAAACGACAACCGAATTCGATTGCGTGTTTTTTACCATGTAAACCTCTTTGCCTTGCGCTGGAGGTGAGGACGGCGGTGCCATACCTGCTTTGTTTTGCTCTGGTATTGTATCAAGTGGATATGGGATTGTCAAGCGCTTTTTTCAATGATTTTGCATCCCGGCGCCGGAGCACCAAAAAGTACCCCAGGCACAGGGTGAGGTTGACCAGGGCGGAGGCGGGGACGGCCAGGCCAATGAGGAACATAGAGGTGTCCGGCAGGCGGCTGAGGAAGTAAGACAGGGGGATGCGCACCAAAAAGGCGGCGGCCAGGCCCTGGGCCATGACAAAGCTGGTGCGCTCCCGGCCATTGAAGTAGCCCAGGAAGCAGAACACCACCGACACCATCAGGTACTCCAGAGAGCTGCCCCGCAGGTATCCGGCGGCGGCGTCCAGCACCGCCGGGTCGTTATCAAAGGCGGAGGCCAGAATGCGACCGCAGAAGAAGGTGAGCAGGAACATCACCGCTCCCACGCACAGGGAAATGCGGGCGGCCAGAAACAGGGCCCGGTTGGCCCGCTTGGGGTTGCCCGCCCCCATGTTCTGGGCTACAAAGGTGGACAGAGCGGACATGAAGGACATGGGAACCAGGGCCAGGAAGATGAACAGCTTTTCCGCAATGCCCACTCCGGCGGAGGCGATGACCCCCAGGGCGTTGACAATGCTGGTGATGATGAGGAAGGACAGGTTGGTGAGAAAGTCCTGGAGGGCGATGGGAGAGCCCACCTTTAAAATATCTCCAGCGGCCTGGCCCCCTCTGCGCCAGGGGGCGGGGATGGTGAAGGGGAGGGGATTGCGGCGGATGTAGGCCAGGGAGAAGGCCACGCTGGTGGCCTGGGCGATGATGGTGGCCAGGGCGGCCCCGGCGGCGTTGAGGCGGAACACCCCCACAAAGAGCACATCCAGCGCCACATTCACCAGACAGGCGATGAACACAAAGAGGAAGGGAGAGCGGGAGTTGCCCACGCCACGGAAGATGCCGCTGATGCCGTTGTAGGCGGTGATGAACACGATGCCCGCCGAGCAAATGCGGATGTAGGCCACCGCCTCACTCATGGCGGCCTCGGGCACATTCATCAGTCGGGCAGCCTGGGGGGCCAGGAGCAGCATGGCCCCGGTGAGGACAGCGGCCACCAGGGTAAAGAGGCGAACCTGGCTGCACACCACCTGGCCCGCCCGCTGGGGTTCTCTCGAGCCCATGGCCTTGCCCACCAGCACGGTGACGCCCATGGTCAGCCCCGTGATGATGGAGGTGATGGACTGCATCACCTGGCTACCTGTGGCCACAGCGGACACTGAGGCGGTGGGGGAGAATTTGCCCACCACGGCCAGGTCCACACCGCCGTAAAAGGCCTGGAGCAGCAGGGAGAGCATCAAGGGCAGGGCGAAGCGGATGAGGGGGGACAGGATGGGCCCCGACAGAAAGGACGATTGAGAAGATGGGGTTTCCATGGATATGACCTCCGGATTCGTTTTGGGAGCAAGAAAAAACGCCAACAAGCATACACTTGTTGGCGATAATGTATCAAACGAAGTACGGCTCCCGTACCAGCACACTGTACCATACAACCGGGAGAAAGTCAACGGGGTACCGGAAAAATCAGGGCACCAGGTGGGTGGGGGACAGGTGGGGGTGATTGAGGTCGAAGAGATAGATGTCCAGTCGGCGGTCCATGGCATAGTTTAAGGTGTACTGTGTGCCCCCGCGGGTGCCGTTGAACACCGCCAGAATGGCGGAGGACTGGTCCACCATGTACCGGTCTCGACGCAGCATACAGTGGCGGTCGTAGTGCTCCTGGAGCAGGGTGTGGGTGTCGCACTGGCGCACCAGCTGGGTCCAGCGACTGCGGTCGGCGGGGTTCCACTTCTTGGCCTGGCCGGCACAGGGCAGGGCGGCCTCCAGGGTCACATCCGGGTGGGCCTGCCGCAGGGCCAGCACCGCCTCTGCAAAGTAGAAGTCCGCCCCTCGGGCCATGCCGCAGAGAAAATGGCGATATCCTTTTTGATACATTTCCTCCAGCTGGGCGGCCATGCTCTCTTTCAGGGCCACACAGTGGGGGTGGCTTTCCTGGTCCCCCCAGGGCAGCTTTTCCGGGCGGTGCCCGGTGAAACAGCAGGTGTGCAGTGCATCCATGGTAACTTCCTCCGGTGGTACGTTTGTTCCATTCTACCGGAGGAGCCAGGGGGCGTCAATGTGTTCTAGCAAAAAATATCTTGCAATTTTCCTTTGTAATGCTATAATAGCGGGCAGAGACAAGTGAATACCATGTCTTCAGGGCGGGGTGAAATTCCCCACTGGCGGTATAGTCCGCGACCCGCAGAGCCTTGGTTCTGCGGCTGACCCGGTGAAACTCCGGGACCAACGGTTACAGTCCGGATGGAAGAGGATGTGCAAGAGCTCCAAGTGGGTTGTTGCGCCTGAACGGCATTGGCGTTTGGGCGTCTCAATATCATTTGGAGGTTTTTTATTATGTGGGATAACCTGACAAACCTGTGGGCAAGCGCACAGGAGAATGTGGTGTATCTTCTGGTATGCCTGGGGGTATTCGTGGCCCTGTTTGTAGTGGCCATGTTGGTGGAACGGGTGTGGCTGAAGGTCCCCCGGCAGCAGGGTGCCCGGCGGGCGGCGTACATCGGTATCTTTGCCGCCATGGCCGCCATCCTGATGTACCTGGAGTTTCCCCTGCCCTTTGCCCCCAGCTTCTATGAGATCGACTTGAGCGAGGTGCCTGTGCTCATCTGCTCCTTCTCTTTGGGTCCTGTGGCGGGTGTGGTGTGCGAACTGGTGAAGATCATCCTCAAGCTGCTGCTCAAGGGCACCACCACCGCCTTCGTGGGCGACTTCGCCAACTTTGTGGTGGGCTGCTCCTTCATTCTCCCCGCCACCATCATCTATCATCGCTTTAAGACCAAGAAGGGGGCCATCGCTGGCATGGTCACCGGTACGGTGGTGATGGCTGCCTTCGGTAGCTTCTTCAACGCTGTGTATCTGCTTCCCGCCTTCTCCGCCCTCTACGGCTTGCCCCTGGACCAGCTGGTGGCCATGGGCACGGCGGTCAATGGCATGATCAACAGCGTGTCCACCCTGGTGTTCTTTGCCGTGGTGCCCTTTAATCTGCTCAAGGGCCTGATCGTGTCGGTGCTCACCACCCTGCTCTACAAGCGTATTGAGCGGCTGCTGCGGATGCGGTGAGGGGAGACTGGGCAACCTGGCCGGGAATGGACCGGAATGTGAGCGTATTTTCAGATACTCTCACGGTAAAATGATCCTTACGAAGCGAACCGTTTTTTGCTAGAATACTTCTTGCAAATGGTAGTCGCAGTGAGAGCAACGAGACGAAAGTTTCGCTGCTCTCTCTTTTTTGCGCAAGAAACGAGTAAGGAGAGAAGAAAACTTATGCCTCAGACCAAACTGCAAAACGTGGTGTATACCATCATCATGGCCATCATCATGGTGTACGGCATGATCGTCTACAACGTGGCCCTGAATACCGGGGGGTGACCAACGCCACCTTCGCGGCCCTCCATGAGCTGCCCATCATGGCCCCCATCGCCTTTGTGCTGGAGTTCTTTGTGGTGGAACACCTGGCCAAGGCCTTGGCCTTCCGCATGGTCAAGCCCACCGACCGGCCCATTGTCATCATCCTGGCCATCTCCACCATGATCGTGTGCATCATGTGCCCCACCGTGTCCCTGATTGCCACCCTGCTGTTTAAGCAGCCCAGCTTTGGCACTTGGGTGCAGACCTTCGGGATGAATCTGCCCATGGCTCTGCTGTGGCAGCTGCTGTACTGCGGGCCCCTGGTACGGCTCATCTTTCGAGCGCTGTTTCGCAAGCAGCTCCAGGCCCAGGTGTAAAAGAACAGGCAGAGAACGAAATTCCGCGTTCTCTGCCTGTTATCATATGCTTATTGCCCAATGGGCTGTTTGGCCCGGGCGTAGTCCCGGCGGCGGACGTAGATGACGTACACATAGTGGACGGCATCCGCCCTGGAAGAATGGGGCATGCCGCCATGGACGCTGTTCATAGCCATGGAGGACTGCACATTGCGGCGCAGAGAGCCCATACTGTTCACCGTCTTCATCTGGTAGGGAATGCCGTGCTGCTTCAGGACGCTCCACACCTGGGCGGCTGCCTCGGCGGAGCTGTCGGTAAAAAGCGTTTTCCGATTCAACGGATGAATCATGGGGACCCCTCCTTGCAGAATTTCCTAGATTGTACCACTGGGGGTACAGGGGGTCAAGACTCCTTGTGGAAGATCTGTTTCAGGGTGATCTTGTGCTCCCGGGCGATGCGGGCCATGTCCTCATACTCCGGCTTGGAGCGGCGCACGCCGTAGCCTTGGGCCTTCTTCACCCGCACCGGGCCGTAGGGCGTTTCCCGGGTGGTGATGGTGTAGTTCAGCACGTGCTTTTCACAGGTACGCACCCGCAGCCCCGTGGTGGAGGTGAGGGCGAACACCTGGTGGATGAGCGGGTCTTTGTGGGCGGGGTCACACAGGGCCACCAGCTGCCAACCCGGGCGGCCCTTCTTCATGCACCCGGGCAGGGTGTACACGTCCAGGGCTCCCTCTTCCAGCAGCCGCTGGCAGGCAAAGGACAGCGCCTCGGGGGTCATGTCGTCCAGGTTGCATACCAGCTCCAAAATCTCCCCTTTGTCCTCCTGGGTGTGTCCCAGCATGGCCCGGACACAGTTGGCGGCGGAAAACTCCTTTTTGCCCATGCCGTACCCGGTGTGCTCCAGCACCATGGGGGGCATGGGGCCAAACCGGGTGGCAAAGGTGGTCAGCAGCGCCGCCCCCGTGGGGGTGCACAGCTCTCCCTGGATGTCGCCGCCGTAGCAGGGCACCCCTTCCAGCAGGTGGGCGGTGGCGGGAGCGGGGACGGGCACCACACCGTGGGCACAGTGGACCATGCCGCTGCCCACATGGACCGGGGAGACCACCACTTCGTCGGGGGGGAGCAGGTAGAGAGCATAGCAGGCCGCCGCCACGTCCGCCACGGCATCCAGGGCCCCCACCTCGTGGAAGTGCACCAGGTCCACCTCCACCCCATGGGCCTTAGACTCCGCCTGAGCCAGGCGGTGATACACCGCCCGGGCCTGCTCCAGCACCGGGGCGGGGAGGTTCAGGTGGCCGATGAGGTGCTCCACATCGTGGAGGGTGGTGTGGTGGTGGTGATGATGATGCTTGTGGCCGTGTTCATGTTCATGCTCGTGCTCGTGATGATGGTCATGGTGATGGTCCACGCTCTCCTCCCGCTCTCCGTGGACCACCACGTCCATGTGGGTGCCGGAGATGCCGCAGGACTGGGCGGGGACGGCGTGGAACTCCACCCCAGGCAGCCCCATGTGGTTGAGGGTGTGGAGAAATTCCTCCCGATTGGGGAGTAGCTCATACAGGGCGGCGGTGAGCATATCCCCGGCCGCGCCCATGTTACATTGTAAATATAAGGTGTTCATTGAGGCAGACCCTCCATTTGATTGATACGGCTGGCCAAAAATCCGGCCCCAAAGCCGTTGTCGATGTTCACCACGCTGCACCCGGAGGCGCAGGAGTTGAGCATGGCCAGCAGGGCGGACAGGCCGCCGAAGCTGGCCCCATAGCCCACGCTGGTGGGCACGGCGATGACGGGGCAGTCCACCAGACCGCCCACCACCGAGGCCAGTGCTCCCTCCATGCCTGCCACGGCGATGACCACCCGGGCTTGCATCAGCTCGTCCAGGGAGGCCAGCAGGCGGTGGAGTCCCGCCACTCCCACGTCGTAGAGGCGGGTGACCCGGTTGCCCAGCACCTCGGCGGTGAGGGCGGCCTCTTCCGCCACCGGCATGTCGCTGGTGCCCCCGGTGGCCACCACGATGGAGCCCACCTGGGGGTGGGGCTGGGGGTTGATAACCCCGATGCGGG
>CABPXX010000024.1 GCA_902461475.1 uncultured Eubacteriales bacterium
GGTGTCCACCAGCTCCTGCCAGTGGTCGGCCATGTACTTGTCGGCGTTGGCCACCATGTCGTCGGCCTTGGTGATCAGCTGCTCCAGCAGGGTCTTGTCGCCTTGCACCAGGCCCAGACCCCAGATGCCCTCTAGCAAGTTGTCCCAAGCGTTGTTCACCTCAGCCTGGGTGGCGTTCTCGTCGGCCATCACAGCCTTGGCCTCGTCCAGAGCCTTCTGGAAGGTGGCCACGGCGGAGTCGGTGACTCCCGTGGTGTCCAGGCCCTCGGCGTAGGCGATGGTCTTCTCCAGCAGGGTCTTGTCCACGTCGCCGGGGGTGGGCTCACCGCCCTTGGTGACGGTGACGGTCCACTCAGCGCTGACGGAGTCCTCCCCACTGGTGGCAGTGACGCTCACCACGGCGGTACCCTCCTTGATGGCGTTGAGGGTCACGGTAGCGGTGTCGGCCCCCTCTGCGATCTCCACGGCGTCCCCGTCCTTGACGGTCCAGGTGTAGGTGGGATTGTCCAGGCCAGCGGCCACAGCGTTCCGGGTGAAGCTGTCGTCCACGGCCACCTCAGAGGCGCCGCCAATCTTCACGCAGGCCCCGGTGGGGTTGGTCCAGATGAGCATCTGGCTGCAGTTGTTCTGGCCTTCCACCCCGTCGTTGCCCCGGTTGTTCCAGGCATAGTAGGGGATGGCCTGGAGCTTGGCGTCGATGAGGTTGCCGTTGTCGTTGTACTTCACATCTCCGGTGATCTCCACCACGCCGTTGAGGGGGTCCTCATTGTAGGTGGCGGTGAGCTGAGCATCCCGGGGAATGACAAAGTTCAGGGGGCTGAAGTTTGCAATGTCGCTGTTGATCTGGGCGTTTCCTGCCATCTCAATGCTGTACACGATGGGGCCACGCTCAATGGCGATGCGGCCCTGGTTGGCCTCCACGTTGGGGTCGACCTCGGTCATGCGGATCTCCATGGGCATGTCGATGCGCACCACGTCGCTCTTCTCCCAAGTGCGGGTGATGGCCACATAGCCCTTCTCGGCCTCAGCAGTGACCTTCTCGCCGTTGACGTAGATGGACACTTCCTTGTTGGCCTGCTCCTGGGTCCAGCCGGGGATGCGGATGTTCATGGTGAACTCCTTGGCCTCGTCGGGGGTGACGGTGAGCTTCACAGCGCCGTCCCAGGGGTACTCGGTCTCCTGAGTCAGGTTCACGTTGGTGCCGTCGATGTCCAGGTTGCCCTCGCTGCCGATGTACATGTTCACAAACAGCTTGTCACCGTGGATGGTGTACATGTACTCGCTGAGCTTGGCGATGGTACGCATCAGGTTGGGGGGGCAGCAGGCGCAGGCGAACCAGTCGGAACGGGGATCGCCGTTCTTGGCCTCCAGATAGGTGCCGTAGTAGAACTTGTCTCCGGTGAGGTTGGTACCCACCAGAATGGCGTTGTACAGGTTCTTCTCCACCACGTCGGCGTACTTGGCATCCTCGTGGATGAGGTTCATGCGCTGGTTCCAGTTGGCCAGGGCGATGGTGGCGCAGATCTCACAGTAGGAGTCGTCATTGGGCAGCTCGTAGGGGTCGCCGAAGTCCTCGCCGTGGGAGCGCACGCCAATGCCGCCGGTGATGTAGGTCTTGGTGTTGGCCACGGAGTCCCAGATGGCATCCATGGTGCTGAGGTAGGAAGCCCGGTCCGGGTCGTCCTCGGGCAGCAGGGTGGCCACGTCGGTGACACCGGTGTAGAAGTAGCAGGCACGCACGGCGTGGCCCACAGCCTCGGTGATGGTCATGATGGAGTCATTGTCCTGGGAGTACTCGCCGCCGTTGTAGCCGCTCTCGCGCTGATCTTTATCCACACCGCGGCGGTCAATGAGGGTCTTCACAGTCTGGATGTACTTGTCTCCAGTGCCCTCGCCCTCATACTCCTCCACCAGCTTGGCAAACTTCACCATAGCCAGCTCGATTTCCTCGTGGCCGGGTACCTCGTGACGGGTGCCGTTGGGGCCAAACAGGTCCACGATCTCGTCGGCAAACCGACGGCCCACCACATACAGGCTGTAGTCGGGATCGCCGATGCCCTCACGGTAGCGGGTGTAAGCCACCACGCCCTCCAGGAAGTGACCGGCGTTGTACATCTCGTGGTTTGAGAAGTCGTGCCACCGGTGGGTACCAGCGGAGCTGCCGCCGGCGTGTCCGGTGCTTCTCAGGGTGAAGTGGGTGTTGATGTAGCCGTCGGCGTACTGCACCTGCTCAATCAGGGAGATCCAGTAGGCCAGCTTCTCCCGCTGGGCCACCATCTCGGGGTCGGTGTCATCGTGGATGACGGACAGGGTGTAGGAGATGGCCTCAATGCTCTTGTAGATGTCAGAGTCCTGGAACACATAGCCCTGGAACTCCTCGTAGGGTTCGCCGTTGAGCTTGGCAATGGCGTTGACGAAGTTAGGCTCACCGCCGGAGGCCTGCTCAATCTGATAGATGGCCTTGTTCAGGGAGTTGACGGCGTTGACCTTCTGCTTGGGGTTCCAGAAGTTGTCGGTGAGCTGCACATTCTCAAAGGTGACGGTTCTGTTGGCCACGGGGGTGACCACAGGCTCGTTGACGGTGACACGGGCCACAGCCTCCAGCTCCTCGTCGCCGGACACCACGGTGCCCTTCACTTCAAAGGTGGTGCCCACCTTGTCCTCGGCGTACAGAGCGGGGTCCACCTCTTCCCAGGTCACGGGGACCAGGGAGGCGTTGAACTCCTCGGCGAAGTTGTAGCCGGTGGGTCCGTACAGGGCGGGGGTGGGGTCGTCAAAGGCGATGCCGTTGGCCACCACGGTCTTGGGCAGGATGGGAGCACGGCCCGCCTCGGTGGCGGTGACATACTCGTCGATGCTCTCGATGCCGTCCACCTTCACCTCCAAGGTGTCGGTGCGGGTGACGGTCTGGCCCTCCTCCTGCCGGGACACGGTGACCTTCAGAGTGCCGTAGCCGCTGTCCTTGGCAGCCAGCTGCACCTGAGACTCGTTGGTGGCGCCCACAATCTCCATGTACTCGCTGCCCTCGGTGAGCTCCCACTGGTAGTTCAGGCCGTCCAGCCCTGCGGGGAGGCTCTCGGCGGTGAAGGTGCCCGTCTCGCCCTTGAGAATGCGCTCCTTTCCGGTGATCTGGGTGGAAACCAGCTCGTTCCACTCGGCGGTCATCTCCTCGCCGTACACTTCCCACTCGCCGATGCCCACGCCGTTGGCGCCGGACCCGTTGCGGTCAATCTTCAGGCGAATCTGGGTGGTCTTCACCGGCTCCTGGAAGGAAACCACATTCCAATAGCGGTTGTTGCATTGAGATAGTTGCCGGGCTGGTCGGAGGCGGCCTCCGCGCTGCCGTACTTCACGCCCACGGAGGAAACCACCTCGCCGGACTCATTGGTCATGTTGGTGATCTTCTCCCACTGGCCGGACTCGTGGTTAAAGTACTCCTCTTCGCAGCTCTTGGGGAAGGTCACGTTGCCGGAGGCGGTGAGGTTGCCGTTATCCGCCCAGTACATCACCCGCATGCTGTTGAGCACATAGGGGGTGTCCCAGGTCAGGGTGACGGTGGTGGGATAGGTGCTGCTGTTCCAGGTGTTCCAGGAGGTGCCTGCATCGGTGGCCAGCTGACCGTTGTTGACGTTGGTCACCGGGGTGTTCTGGGCATCTGCGGAAGCGGTGGCCTGGAGGGCCACGTTGTCCCCATCGGACTGGGCCAGCTTGGTGCCGTACACTTCCACCTCACCGATGCCCACGCCGGTCTGGTCGGTGCCGTTGCGGTCGATGACCAGGCGGAGCTTGCTGGTCTGAACAGACTCGTTCATGGCCACACCATTCCAGTAGCGGTTGGCCCCGTTGGCAAACTGGCTGGCGTCGGTGCCTGCCTCATCGGCAGTACCGAACTTCACGCCCACGGTGGAGGTGTCAGCGCCGGTCTCGTCCACCAGCTGGGCGACATCCACCCACTCCTTGGAGCGCTCATTGTACCACTGGAACTGGCAGGAGGCGGGGAACTGCACCCCGTCGTTGTCCGACCACCACATGACCCGGACGCTGGAGATGTCATAGGTGGCGTTGCCCCAGTCCAGATCCACGGTGACGGGGTACTCCACGTCGCCGGTCTCGGACCAGGTGTTCCAAGTGGTGTTGTTGCCCTCGGCCAGCACGCCGTCGTTGATGGCGGTCTCGGCGTTGTCGGGCAGGGTGGTGTTGGTGTAGGAGGTGGTGACCGAGGCCTCACCGGCCACGTTGGTGCCGGAGGCGATGGTCTGATAGCCAAAGGCCTCCCACTCGCTGATGCCCACACCGTTGGTGCCGCTGTTGGAGCTGGAATCCACTTCCACGCCCACCTCGTCGGTGGGCATGCCCTTCTCATTGGTCATCCCGGTGATCTGGTGCTCGTTGCCCTCGCTGTCCACATAGTACAGAGCAGCGGACTTGGGGAAGGTGACGTTGCGTTGGAGTTCAAGGTGGCATTATCTGCCCACCAGATCACCCGCATGCCTGTGATCACCTGCTCGGACTCCCAGGTCAGGGAGGTGGTGACGGGATAGGCCTCATCGTTGGTGCCCCAGCTGTTCCAGCTGCTGTAGGGGTCGGAAGTGGCCAATGCTCCGTCGTTCATGGCATCGGGAGAGATGCCCCAAACATTGGTGTAGGATGCGCCTGCGGTGGCCTTGAGGGCAATGTTGTTGCCCAGATTCTCACCGTCTGTCTGCACGTAGTTGTACAGCTGGCTGCTGTCGTCCTGAGTCTCAGCTCTGGCCGGACTCATGGGAACCATGGACAACACCATGGCCGCACTGAGAAGGCCTGCTGCAACGCGTTTGTTTCCGAACTTCTTGAAACTCTTCATGTTTTCCCCTCTCTTTATCATAGTAGTCTTGAGTCTTGCATGGTCCTCTTGCGGAACACTGCCTTCCACACCTGCTGTCTGGCCTTCGCCTCCTTCCGCTCCCCTCGCAGGGAAGAACAGTTCCCCGACCGGAACAATCAGGGAAATTGGTTTTACAATTTGATGCTCTCTTTCATACAAACTGCACATATGTCTGTTACCTTTATCATTGATGTTAGTATTCACTCACCCGAAAATCAACACATTGCACAGAGATTTGATATTTTCCACCATTCCAACAATACAAATTATACCACACCTAGCTTTTCAACCGTTTTCTCCGGCAATCCACCCATAACACGTTAGAATTTTCAAATATTTCTCATTTGCTGCCACTCATTTCCTTGCCCTGAGGCCGGGATTTCCCCTCAAATTCCGGGAGATTCGCCCTCCTCGCCCACTGGTTTTCCCAGAGATTTGTACCAAATTTTCAAGCATACAAATTCATTGCATGGCCTTTATAAAATAAAAGTTGTCTGTTTTAAGCGGTATGAGGGCATGAAAGAAAGCCCAGAGAACGCCGAAGCATTCTCTGGGCTTTGGGGAGCGATGTTTGATTACACAGACTCGTGGAAGGTACGCTTAATGACCTCCAACTGCTGCTCCCGGCTCAGGCGGTTGAAGTTCACCGCATAGCCGGACACCCGGATGGTGAGGGTGGGATACTGCTCAGGGTGCTCCATGGCGTCCAGCAGCACCTGACGGTCCATGACGTTGACGTTCAGGTGGTGAGCGCCCTGGACAAAGTAGCCCTCCAGGATGGACACCAGGTTGGTGATACGCTCCTGCTGGCTCTTACCCAGGGCATTGGGGACAATGGAGAAGGTGTTGGACACACCGTCCTGGCACACGCCCCGGTAGGGGATCTTGGCCACGGAGTTGAGGCTGGCCAGAGCGCCGTTCTCGTCCCGGCCGTGCATGGGGTTGGCACCGGGGGCGAAGGGCTCGCCGGCCTTGCGGCCGTCGGGGGTGGAGCCGGTCTTCTTGCCGTACATCACGTTGCTGGTGATGGTCAGGGCGGAGAGGGTGTGGATGGCGTTGCGGTACAGGGGATGCTTCTTGAGCTCGGCGGAGAAGTAGGCGGCGATCTCCACGGCGATGTCGTCCACCCGGTCGTCGTCGTTGCCGTACTTGGGGAAGTCGCCCTCCACGGCAAAGTCCACGGCGATGCCGTCCTCGTTGCGGATGGGACGCACCTTGGCAAACTTGATGGCGGACAGGGAGTCGGCGGCAATGGACAGGGCCGCCCCGCCCGAAGCGGCCCAAACGGCGGTGAGGGCCATCTGGCTGGCCTCGTAGGCGTACTTGTCGTGCATGTAGTGGATGATGTTGATGGTGTCCACGTACAGCTCAGCCACATAGGACAGCACCTTCTTATAGTTGGTGAGCACCTTGGAGTAGTCCAGCACCTCGTCCTCGTCCCGGACGATACCGGGCACCACGTGGAGGCCCTTCTTCTCGTCCACACCGCCGTTGATGGCGTACAGCAGGCTCTTGGCCAGGTTGGCCCGGGCGCCGAAGAACTGCATCTGCTTGCCCACGGCCATGGCGGACACACAGCAGGAGATGCAGTAGTCGTCGCCGTACAGGGGGCGCATCACGTCGTCGTTCTCGTACTGGATGGAGTCGGTGGCAATGCTCATCTTGGCGCAGTAGTCCTTCCAGGCCTGGGGCAGGTTCTGGCTCCACAGCACGGTGAGGTTGGGCTCGGGGGCAGTGCCCAGGTTGGTGAGGGTGTGCAGGTAGCGGAAGCTGTTCTTGGTCACCAGGGTACGGCCGTCAATGCCCATGCCGCCCAGGGACTCGGTGATCCAGGTGGGGTCGCCGCCGAACAGCTCGTTGTACTCGGGGGTACGCAGGTGGCGCACCAGGCGCAGCTTGATGATGAACTGGTCAATGAGCTCCTGGGCCCCCTGCTCGTCCAGCAGGCCTCGGTCCAGGTCCCGCTGGATATAGATATCCAGGAAGGTGGCGGTGCGGCCCAGAGAGGTGGCGGCGGCGTTGGTCTCCTTCACGCCCGCCCGATAGGCCAGGTACAGGTTCTGCACTGCCTCATGGGCGTTCTCGGCGGGACGGGTGACGTCGCAGCCGTAGCGGCTGGCCATGTGGGTGAACTCCTTGAGGGCCCGAATCTGGGTGCTCACTTCCTCCCGCAGGCGGATGCGCTCCTCGGTCATGGGACCGTCCAGCTCCTCCAGGTCCTTCTGCTTCTCCTCAATGAGGAAGTCGGTGCCGTACAGGGGTACCCGGCGGTAGTCGCCCACCAGACGGCCACGGCCATAGGCGTCGGGCAGACCGGTGAGCAGGCCAGCGGTACGGGCCAGACGGGTGCGCTTGGGGTAGGCGTCAAACACGCCCTCGTTGTGGGTCTTGCGGTAGAGGCTGAAGTGGCGCTCGATCTCGGGGTCCAGCTCGTAGCCGTACTCGTGGAGGGCGGACTCGGCCATGCGCATGCCGCCGTACAGGTTCACAATGCGCTTGAGGGGGGCGTCGGTCTGGAGGCCCACGATGACCTCGTTCTCCTGGTCAATGTAGCCGGGCTCGAAGTTGTCGATGCCGGACACCACATGGGTCTCCACGTCGATGATGCCCTTTTTCAGCTCCTCCACAATGAGGGCGTGGGCCTTCTCCCACACCTTGGCGGTGCGGGGAGAGATGGGGGCCAGGAAGCTGTCATCTCCGGTATAGGGGGTGTAGTTCTTCTGAATGAAGTTGCGCACATTCACCAGGTGGCGCCATTCGCCGGTGCGAAAGCCCTCCCAGGCGGTGCAGTTGACATCAATGCTCATGGGAATGTACCTCCTTATAAAATATGGGGAAACGCTCGGTCAAACTTCTCCTGCCACCCGGCCAGAGCGTCCTTGGCCAGGGACTCCACCCCCTCCAGGGGGTAAGGATATCCCAGGGTGTGGTACTTGTGTACCCCCAGGGTGTGATAGGGCAATAGTTCTACCCGGCGCACATGGCGCAGGGTGGAGACAAAGTCCAAAAGCCCTTGCAAATGCTCATCACCGTCGGTGAGTCCGGGCACCACCACGTGTCGAATCCACAGGGGCACCTCTTGGGCCTGTAACTGGCTGAGAAACTCTCTCCATTCCCCGGTGTCCCGGCCTGTGACGGTCTGGAACCCCTGGGGGGTGTAGTGTTTGATGTCCAGCAGCACCAGGTCGGTGTGGGACAAAATCCGCTCATAGTCCCCCAGCCCGCACCCGGCGGTGTCCAGACAGGTGTGAATGCCTTCCTTTTGGCACAGCTCCAGGGCTTGGGCCAAAAACTCCGGCTGCAACAGCGGCTCCCCCCCTGTGGATCTCCACCGTCCGGCCGCGGGAAGTGGCGCCCCCGCCGGTGGCGCCGTAATAGGATTTAAACCGGCGCAGCTTGGCCACCAGTTCCTCCGGCGTCATCTCCTTGGCGGCAGCGGCGCCACACTCCCAGGTGTCCGGGTTGTGGCAGTACTGACACCGCAGCCCACACCCCTGGAGAAACACCACGGTGCGAATGCCGGGGCCGTCCACCAGCCCCATGCTCTCCACAGAGTGAATGCGTCCTTTCATTGTGAACTCCCTTCTTTTTCCATTTGTTGGATAAAGAAAAAGACCGACCCACTGGGACCTTTTTCTTGCCCAGACGGTCGGCCGGCTTTCACGATCATACGCCACGTGGTTGATTCCACTTAATACCGCCAGGTGTATGATCACCGTGAGTACAGGCTACTATATCTTGTGTCGTTTGTCAAGCTTCATTTTTATTTCCCATTATTTTTCAATTTCTGGACACTTTTTAAGAACTCCGCAAGGAGTTGTATCGAAGTTGTAAATTCTGCACGCCGCCCCCCCGGAGCCGTTGCCATTTCCCCTGTGGCATACTATAATGTGCCATAACAACGACAAGGAGATGTGCTACATGGCAAAACGGTACAAAAGAAAAACTGGCCGCTCCGGTCTGGAGACCGTGGTCAATCTGCTGGCCCTGCTGTTGTTTGCCGTTCTCGGCATCGGCTTTGTGGCCGCGCTCTTTTTCACTCACATGCTCACTCCCCTGCTGTTGGCCGTAATCGCGGCGGCTGTGGTGGTGGCCGTAGTGGTGGTGTTTGCTCTGCGGTTCAGCCGCGGCCCCGCCAAGCGCACGGCGGGTTCCGTGCTGTCCGTGGTGTTCTGCCTGGCGTTCGCCGTGGGCATTGTCTATGCTCGGGTGGGCCTGGACACTCTGAACCGGGTCACCAACCCGGAGGCCCAGACCCTGGCCATGTCCGTGTATGTGCGGGGAGATGACACCCGCAGCATGGACGAGCTGCTCCAGCACCCCTTTGGCGTGCTCAGCGCCGACCAGACGGACACCCAGGCGGCGGTGAAACAGCTGGACGCCAAGTACAGCGTCACCCTCACCCCCCAGGGCTATCCCGAGGCAACCAAACTGGTGGATGCCCTCAACAACAAGGAAATCGATGCCATTTTGGTCAACCAGAGCCACATGACCGTGCTGGATGACCTGGAAGAATACAAGGACGTGATGCAGAGTCTGCGCATGGTGGACACCATTCAGGTGCCGCTCCAGGCCAGTGCCGCTCCCCAGCCCACCACCGCTCCCGCCATTCCCCTGGACCAGCCCTTTACGGTATATATCAGCGGCAGCGACTCCCGGAGCAGCGATATCTCCACCTCGGGCAACAGCGATGTGAACATCATCGCCACCATCAACCCCAAAACCCACCAGGTGCTGCTGGTGTCCACTCCCCGGGACTACTTCATCCCCCTGTCCTTCTCCAATGGGGTCCCGGACAAGCTCACCCACGCCGGGGGCCGGGGCATTGAGGAGAGCATCAAAACTCTGGAAATGCTCTACGACATAGAGCTGGACTACTACTTTAAGGTCAACTTCGCCGGATTTGAGGGCATCATTGACGCCCTGGGCGGCATTGACGTGTACTCGGACTACGACTTTGAATCCTATATTTCCGACTACACATACCAAAAGGGCGTCAACCACATGGACGGCGAGAAGGCCCTGTACTTCGTCCGGGAGCGGTACAACCTCCCCAATGGAGACTTCCAGCGGGGCATCCATCAAATGCGGATGATCGAGGCCGTGGCCAACAAGGTTCTCTCCCCCGCCATTCTCACCCAATACCTCCCCTTCATGGACGCCGTGGGCAACTGCT
>CABPXX010000025.1 GCA_902461475.1 uncultured Eubacteriales bacterium
TTATTGAGGCCGGTGGTATCCCCGCCCAGGACTACGGTGATACCCTTGATACGGTCTGCCATAGGTCACCCCCCAAAGAAGTAGTCAATGTCCTCCTGGGTTGCCTTGACAGGGTACTCCTCATGGTCGTTGGCCTGCTCAACGAGCATGTCATACACCATTCCCATAGTCATATCTGCCAGGGCCTCATCGGACAGGTGGAGCTCCGCACAGCGGAGCATAAACGTGGCCCCCGTCTCCTCCCGGACGGTGGGCCTTAACCGTTTTTTGGGACAGAGGTAGTTTTCTCCTGGAGATTCCACAGCGCCAAAATCGCGGGCAGAATCTCGTAGATGGAAAAAACGTCGAAGCCTTCCAGCCACTCCTCCGGGGTGCTGGGCAGCTTGGGGTCATAGTGCCGGGCCATGATGTAGGCTACGTTCTCGAAGATCTCCAAGTCCAGCACCGACAGCTGGGCATCTTGGGTAGCCTCCTCGTATGCCTCCAGATCCAGGAGGTACTGGGCCACGGTCTCATCGTCGGCATCCTCAGGCGGCTCCACCGGAGCAACCGCATTCGTTGCCTTAAGGGCCTTGTCAAAGGACTTGCGCAGGGTGTTGAGGTCCCGCACAATATCCCGGCCCATCTTGTGCCGGTAGAGGCGGGGAACCAGGGCCGAAGCCCGGAACCCCACCTCCTTTCCGCCAATGGTTAACACCTTGGTCATGCGCTGGTATCCTCCTCTCCGGCATCGGGCTCTGCTGCCGCAGGCTCACCCTGGGGCAGAGAGGCCGCAGCGGCGCCAGACTTCTGGTACACCTGCTTGAACCAGTTCAGCTTGACCTCAGATGTGGTCTCATCGGTAGTCCTGGCCAACACATCACCGTTTTCCAGAGGCACCGCAGAGATGGTGCTCTTCTGGGTCTGGGGTGTCTTGCTGGCCTCATTGGTCTTGCTGCCAATCCCGGGCCGGGTGCCGGAGCAGTTGTACATGCAGTACCGACGCCCGTTAGTGTCGCCGTCGATTTCAAAGAGCAGTGCAAAAGGCTTGGGCTCAACCGTGGCATTCTCGATGAGCACGTTGTCCGTCTCGGTCTTGGTATACCCCCAGATGTCCATGAGCATCTGGTCAGGGTACAGGGCGATCTCCAGATCTCCCTCATAGCCGTTGTTGGAGCTGGACTGCCAATACACAATGCCATCGGCATAAAACTTACTCAACTCCCCCTGCTGATCCAGAGTGAGGCTGACAGCGCCAGGAACCTTCACAGGAGTGTCCCAGGTGGGCGTATCACCACTTGCCGTCTGGACGGCATAGTGGACGTTTTTCAGATTGAATTGAACTTTATCAGCTTTTTCCGCCATTGTTACACCTCGATTTCATAGAGAATTTGGAAGCACTTCTCATCCTCCAGGTAGTCCTCAGTTTTGTCCCAGTAGATCCCGGCTCCGGTGAGAGCTGCTTCCACCTTTCCCTCGGTGGCCGGGTCCTTGACCTGGGTGTAGAGTTCTACGCTGATGTGGTTGATGGTGGCGTAGGCCACACCATCGGCAGCAAAGTTATTGGTGTAGGGAGAGTAGTAGCACAAAAACGGGAGTGCCGGGGCTCCGCCCTTCGGGAAGGACCGATAGGCCACCGGCAGGCCTGTGCTCTCCAGCAAGGTTTTTACATCCTCCATCGTCATTTGACCATCACCACCACCTTGTTCTCCAGCCGCTTTTCCGCAGCCTGTTCAGCAGGGCCGATGTGGGCCTTGCCCTCCACTCGTCCCCCGTTGACCTTGGCATGGCCATTCTCCAGCAGATGGGTGAGGGTGGGCTTTCTTCTGTTGTACACCCGGACCTGCACCGTGTTGCGCCCCTCGCTCTCGGTTGTGGAGGTCCAGCCGGAAGCGTAGTCCCCGGAGTCCCTGGGAGAGGTGGCCTTGAGCTCAGCCACCATCTCCTTGGCCACCTGTTTCACCTCCCGCTTGAGGTCGTCTGTGACCTCCTGGCTATATCCAGCCAGTTCCTCGGCCAAGGTGTCCGCCAGGTCGTCAATGCTGATGTCCATCAGACACCCACCTTCCTCTCCAGATACAGCTCGATGTACTCGGAGTTCTCCGGCCGGTAGGTGCGGTACACAGAGTACCGCCGGGCGCTCTCACCCTCTCCGATCACCACCACTGGCTGGTCGGCGTAGTCCAGCGCATACACGATAGCCACCAGCTGGGGCGGGAAACCATGCTGGCCGGCTGCCGCCCACTCAGCTCGGGAGGCGCTCTTGAGCTTGGCCCACACAGGAGACGGGGTGCCGTCCACTGGAATGCGCTGGCCCAGGCTGTCCGTCTCATAGGTTTGGGCGATAAGCTGAATCTGCTCATCCACCGCCGTCCACCTCCTTGGGCAGCAAGGCCAGCACCGTTTTGAGCCGGTCATAGGAGCGCTCATACTGGGCGGCCTTGCCCATGTAGTCGTACCGCCACTTGCAATACTGCCGGATGGCCTCATCACTCAGGGCGTTGTCCACACCTGGCGGCATGCCGGCACTCTGAAGGTCCAACACAGCAGCGGCGATGGTTGCCTGCACCTCTTGATCCAGAACGGCGTGGTTGATGCGCAGCGCCGTCTTAATGTCTTGGACAGTAACCATGTGGCCTCCTTTCCGGGAGGGCGGCGCTCAGGCCGCTCTCCCTTGTGTCCAAGTTGGACACATTAGGCACTGGCACGCTTAAAGACACACAGGGCCTTTTTGTCGGCGGGCTTTCCGTCGGCCAGCGCCATGGCACGGTACACGGTAGAGCCGGCCCGGAAGGCCACAGATGCATCGCTCTCCACGACAGGAGCCTTGGCAAAGTTGAACTTGTAGCCCTCCTTAAAGTCACCAAACACGATGGTGTCGGCGGCGCAGTTGTCGTCCACGATCACCGGGAAGCCCAGGATGTTGAGCTTGGCAGGAGACTGGGGATCAGTCACCACCACGGGCTTGCCAGCGGTGTCCGTCAGCCCCAGCACCTCACCATAGAAGAGCGCACGGGGCATGGCAAACTTGGCATTGGTGAGATACTGAGTGCCCACAGTGGCCATGATCTTGGTCAGGTCCTTGAAGGTGATGGCAGTCTTGGTAAAGGTGCCGGTCTGGGTGATCTGTCCCGCCTTGAGGATGCCGGTGGCCTGGCTGGAGCCGGTGCCATTGAAGATGGCAGCATCCACGGCCACGGCGATCTTGTTGGCCAGTCGGTCCACCAGCCAGCTCTCAAAGGCGTCAATGCCCATAGCCTGGACATCGGCAGTGATCTCCACCGTCTTGATGAGCTTGTAGGCGCCCAGGCTGACGGTATCCAGCTCATCGGCGAAGTCAGTCGCAGCGGTGCCCATAGCCACCCAGCTGGCAGCGTTGACGGTCTTCTCCACAGGGTAGGACACATTGCCGGGGATGTAGGTGACATCCACAGCAGCGATGATGGGCGTCTCCTCCAGCTTGCCAACAATGCGGTTCATGGTCTGGGTGGGAATCACTGCGCTGGCAGTCACCGCCGCCCGCTCCTCTACCGTCAGAGCCTTGCCCTGCAAATTGCGCAGCCAGGCGGAGCGATACTCCGCAGACTCAGGGGTGTAGGTGCGCTTCTCGGGAAGGCCCGGGTCAAAGGTGCGCACCACCGCACCCTCCCCAGCAGACATCATCCGCATGATATTGGCCCGGTGCTCAGCGGCCTGGGTAATCTGGGTCTTCTCCTGCTTAAGGTTGCGCACCTCCTGCTCCAGGGCGTCCAAATCTGCACCAGGCTTGTCCAGCTCCTGACCAATAGCAGCCAAGCGGGCATCGATGGCATCCAGGCGGGCATCCACGCCACCGGGCTGGGCAAAAAACTGGATGCCGAATTTGGTTTTCTTCATGGTCATACCTCCAATAAAATTCTGATTTTTTTGGTTTTCCGCACGGCAGCCTCCGCCGCCAGCCGCTCCTGCCGCTCTGCCTCGATCACTCCGTCAAGCCAAGAGCGTGCGGAAATATCGGTAGACGGGTTGGCGGGCAAAGACACCGCCGAGACGTCGTATACCTTCTTGATTCTCAAGATGCGCCGGGTGTGGGTAACCCGGTCGTAGGATTCCTCGGCCACGGTAAAGGCCCAGGACATCTTGGTAATGAGCTTGTTGCTGATCTCCTCATGAAGATTTCGGGCAGCCACACTCTTGGACAGGTCAGCCGCGATAAAGAGTCCCGTGGGGTCTGGCATGATGATCAGCGTCCCGTTGGACTGTCTTGCCATCACATTCCCATTGTGGTCATACTGCATGATCACGTCCGACATATCCGCCCCCACCAGGGCGTTGCGGTCAATGACCTCCTTGTACTGCACCCCTTCCTCCTCAAACAGCACATAGGGCTGGTTAAAGGTGGTGGCGTAGCCCTCCACGTAAAAGTCGGTGTCAATCCGCTTTCCCGCTGCCGTTGGCAGCAGCAGGCTCATGGCTCGGTACTCCCGGCCCGGCACCACTGGCATTTTCCTCTCCTCCTTCGTCTAAAATCACGCCGTCTTCCCGGTTCAGGGCGGACACTTCTGCATATTCTCGCCGGATGTAATACTTTTTGGCATCCGGCGTGCCAATGGGCGGCATCTGCAAAATCTCCATGGCCCCCTCCTGGTTGAGCATCCCTCGGTCAAAGAGGTCCCGGACGGCCTGGAGCTTGTCCCCCATGGTCATGTGCTGGAGCCGGTTGGTGGAAAATGCAATCTGTTTGCCCTTGGCCACATCGTCCATTCTGTAGGTCATGTTGGTATGGACAAGCCCCGCCTCAATGGCAAAGGGCTCCACCTGGCTCTCATAGTAGGCCGCCCACTGTTCCGGGGTATACTTGGCCTGCAAAATGGCATCGTTCATCCCAAAATAGTCAAAGACGCTCTGGCGAATTTGTTCGGACTGTTTCGAGTCCACAATGTAGGGCTGGGAGACGATTTGCTTGATGTCTGCATACTTGGCATCAAACATCATCACGCCGCCGGAGTTGTCTGGCCCCAGATTGTCCTTCACCAGGCGTTGTTGCTCCTTTTTGATGTCCTCCGACTTGAGCATCTGGGCCAGCTTAGCCAAAAATCTGGGGTTGCCGGAGGCCTTGACTCCGTTGACAATGCTCTGGTTTTGGGCGTGGAGCAGCTCCATTACTGGGTATAGAGCGGCGTTGGTCTCTCCGAAAAAGTCATCCCTGTACTGCATCTGGGTCAAGACACCCACCCGCTTTAGTGGCAGCGTGGCAATTTGGCCGGACGGGAAGGAGAAGCGCATGCCCGTCTCCCCAGCTAACTCCACCACCTGGGCCTGGCTGGGTCGGATTGGGTAATACCCAATGATCGTGTCATTGCTACCCTCTTTGTCCACCGGCACGATAAAGGCGGTGTTTTCCGCCTTGTAGATGGTGGCCAGTCGGTACAAATACTTTTTGGTATCCTGCCACTCGTTCGGTTGATACTCTAGCGTCCGGCCCAGCCTTCCGGAGCCGGGGCCGGACACCACCGGCTTAAGCTTGGACACATGGGTGGCAAAGGTGTGGATGCACGCCCGGGTAAGGTACATCTCATACAGGCCGCCGTCAAAGCTGGTATACACCGGGGTATATCCGCCCAGGGTGCGGAACCAGGAGTACATCTCCCGCTCCGCTTCCTTTTTCGGGAACAGCTTTTCAAACAGTCCCACTTTCTCACCTCAGTTCAAATTGATATACATATCCTTCTTGTCCTGGAGCACCGTATAGCCGCACAGCAGGGCCACCGTGCCGTCAATCCTGCGTCGGGGGTCCAGGCTCTTCACCGGCTGGATGTTGCCGTTGGTGTCCGTCTTGACCTCGGTGTTGATGAGACACCACTTGTCAATGGGGTTGTTGTCGTACACCACCAGCCCGGCCTGGAAGTCCGCCCGCAGGTCTTTCATGGGCTGGGACAGCGTGTAAGGACCCTGCCGGATGGGCACCATGCAGTTTGGGCCAAACTCTGCCTTGAAATCCCGCAGCAGAGTGTCATCCACATGCCAGGGGTCATAGCCGATGTACAGCACATAGAGGTCCTCCTTGTCCCGCAGCTCCCGGAACCACTCCAGGAACACCCGCTTGTCACACTTGTTCCCTGGGCAGGTGCGCATGAGCCCTTGCTCCACCCACAGGGTGTACGGCACATTGTCCCGCTCCTGACGGGTACCCTTTTCCGCCTGCTTGTCCAGCACCGCCTGGGGAATCCAGTACATAGAGCGCACATAGATGTGCGGATCACCCGGACGCATACACAGCGCCTTGGCGGCGTTGAGGTCGGTGGTGTCGGCGGCGTCAAACCCACCGATGCAGTAGTCAAACTTGATGGTCGCATCCGTGGTCCACATAGCCTCATTGTTGAGCTCCTCATAGAGCAGCCAAGCCGCCGTGGAGGTCTGGGGTAGGTTGAAGTCCTTGACCAAAACTGTAGGCTTAAAGCTGGGGTCATCCTTGGCTTTTTGCACCATCTCCCGCTGATACTCCAGGCTCTTGATGGTGCCCAGGCCTGGATTGGCCTTGATCCAGCACTCCTCCCTGTCCCACTCATCCGGGCTGTCCAGCTCGTACAAGAAGGGCAGGAATCGTGGATTGCTGGCCACACCGTCCAGGATGTTGCAAGCATACTTATACTGGGCGTCAAAGACCCCGTTGCGTACAAAGCCATTGGTGGTGATGGTGAAAATCAGGGGCTGGCTCCTGGCACCGGTGCCCTGCTTGATGAGGTCGTACAGGTCCCGGTTTTTGATGGCTGCCAGCTCGTCAATGGCCGCCCCGTGGATGTCCAGACCGTCCAGGCTGGTAGTGTTAGAGGCCAGGGCCTTGATAAAGCCCAGGTTCATGGGATTGTAGATGTCCGCCACCCGGCGCCTCAAATGCTTGTTGAGCAGCGGGGACAGCTGAACCATCTTCTTCACGGCATCATAGCCCAGCCGGGCCTGGTCCATCTTGGTGGCCACGTTATAGATTTGGGGGGAACCCTCCCCGTCATTGACCAGGAGATCAGCCTCCACAGAGGCTGTCTCGGTGGTCTTGCCGTTTTTCCGGCCCTCCAGGATCATGACCTCATTGAATCGGCGCAGGCCGTCATCGTCCACAAAGCCGAAGATGGCCTCCAGTCTGGCTTTTTGGAACAGTTCCAGCCGGAGAGGCTGGCCCAGACGTCCAGATGGAACCTTGCAAAATGTCTCGATAAAGTCCACATGGCGGCGGGCCATGTCGTGGTCAAAGTGCCATTGGCCGGGGCTGTAGAGATCCTCCAGCAGGCGCTCACACACCTGCTTGATTCGGCGGCAGGCGATGATCTTGCCGTCCAGGATGCTGGTGCAGTAGAGCTCCAGATCGGTCACTTAGCGCCACCGCCCCTGCCCTGCTTGAGGAACTCGATGAGCTCATCCTCTGCCTGGGCCTGCTCTCCAAAAATCTCATTGAGTTGCTTGATGCCGGAGATGTAGTTTTTCAGCAGGGCGTTGTACACGTCCACCTCGGGAGACTTCCGAGTGCCCCACTGATTTTCCCCGTTTTGATACTCGCAAACCACGCCTTTTTCTCGAATTTCGCCTTGAAGCTGGGCTAATTGACCCTCGATGAAAACCAGGTTTTGAACCAAATGCAGGCCCTTGACCTTTTGCTCCTCACTGCCCCCATCGTAGATGGGCCAGAAGCGCCCCAGCTGTTTCTTGTTCACTTTTGCGATAACTACACCCCCCTTCCGCATCACGCTCGCTGTAATTTACCTCCACCCCATCGGTCCTCCAGAGGGGGCCTCCGTCCCCGTCGATGGGGGGGGAGGCCCCCTGTTCAAATTCGCTGCAAATCCACTGGCTGGCCGTCCGGGCCAAAGCGGGCCAAAGGCTTTTTGCCCTTGCCCACGCCGTGGCCCTCGTGGAGGTCGTGGCAGGCCTTGCACTCGTAGGCCAGGAGGGCCGGGTTGAGCGCCACCGCCGGGTCGTGGATGTTTTCCGGGGTCAGAGGCACCACATGGTGCACGATGTACCCCGGCTCCTCCCCGCAGCACTCACACAGTCCGCCGTCCTCCTGGACACGCTGGGCAATGTACGCCGCCCGGCAGGCCTGCCATGCCTTGGACTTGTAGAATTTCCGGGCAAACTCTTGCATCTGGTCACCTCCTGGCCTGGCCCGTCTGTCCATCCGGCTATCACCTCCTGGTGGCAAAACAAAAAGCCAGTACCCGACAAACTCCCCACGCTTGGGAAATCATGTCGGGCACTGACTAAAAGAGCACTGGCCACAGGCTATATCGACGATATGCACGGTCTTGCAATGGCGGCACCAGAGCTGCAAATGGGTTGCCACCGTGTCAGGCCTCACAGCCTGGCTTGTCTTGCGCCTGCACGTTGGGCAGACCACATATCCGTCCTTGATGCTTATTTTACCACACTGCACTGTTGCTTGCAATGACTTTTCCACCTTTCTGGCCCCCTGTTCCATTATTATCACTGGTTTCAAGATTTAAAATTATTAGACCTGCCTTGCTTTCGCCTTCCCCTGGTATAGGTATATCCCGGGTTTGGTTCATCCTCATATAAGAGATAGCGAGCCTTCACGCAGTCTGCATATCCATATGGATTGCGTTCATGTACAATTTTGTAGTCCACCGCACCCGGCGGAGGGGAAAGACTCAGGCTGTCACTTACCTCCTCATATTCAACATGGTATTTTTTGAGATTTCTGGAGCATCTCCAAGTCCTCTCTCCCGGCTTAGGCCGTCCATATGTCCTGGCCTCTTTGGTCATGTACCTGGCCAGTGCCTCCACATATCGGATGTCAAAGGGCTCAACCCTGACATATCCACCGCCATGCCATAGGCTGCGCACCTCCTCCAGGAAGTCAGGGCCCGTCCCATTGATGACTACATGGTGGTGAATCCGGTGGTCCTCCAGATCACCATCCGCACCAAAGTATGGATCTACCTCCATCCCGTGTGCGCCCTCAATGTTGTAGGCATACAGGAGATCTTCTCCTCTCCTCCGCCGGGCCGTCCTGACCCGGCGGAAGAATTTCTTGATTTCCTTGCCTGCTGCATCTTTACTCTCAGGTAGGTGGTCATCATCATATGTGAGTGTTACCACAAAGTCATGGCCACCAAAGTTATTTGCCAGCATTAGCTCCAGCTCTTGCCACGACGTCTGGTTATTATGGAAAGCCTTGGCCAGTGATGTCGCCTTGCTCCTTGGTGATCTGGGTTTCCGCCGCTCATCTGGAAGCCTGACCTCATAGTCGTAATGTAGCATACCGGCCTTGATGTGCTTAATTGCCTTTGCCATCGCCCACCTCCGTGGATTGCTCCAGCAGATCCGTTGCTTGCGAAACCGTGTCCAAGTTGGACACACGCAAATATCGAATGGCTGTCCCTATAATTGCACATCCATGCAGAGAGCAACCGTCCTCATATTCGCACCCGATGCAGGCCAAAGATCCCGTCTCAACTTTGAGCCTCCTCATCCCTTTGATTACCTGCTCCCTATTCATTCCTGGCATGATCAGATCCCCCTTATTCAATCCCATACAGCGCTATGAGCTGCTTATACAACTGCTCAGATCTTTTTTCTTCTGCCCGCACAGCTGCCTCTGCCGCCTCACTTTCTTTGGCAATGGCGATTACCCTTTTGAACTCTCCGTCGGTCATCTGGCTATAACTTTTATCCTTATGTGCTGTGGTAAAATCTCTCAGCTTCTCCAACGATCGCTCTCTCAGCTTTTTGCATAACTTCTTTTGTGCTTGCCACCTTCGGTACACAATCTCGATCATGACATTCCGGTGATTGACCATCATCTTTTCTGTGAGATACCAAAGCAATTCTTCCTTTGTGCAATCCTTAAGGGTCACACCCAGTCACCTCCCCAGCACCATCACGGCATCCACCGTGCAAAGGGCCACTACCGCCGCCGCACCCAGCCAGTCCCCGGCGGCGATCTGGGCCGGGGTGACGCAGATCACGGCCAGC